>JAPOQB010000773.1 GCA_026710965.1 Deltaproteobacteria bacterium
ACATGACCGCGCGCAGGCGCCGGAACCTCGCGCGCGGCCGTTCCGGAAGGATGTGGGCGGAGAGCATGGGCACCACGGTGAGGGCCACCACCAAGGACAGGGCCACCGCCACGGACACGGCCAGGGCGATGTCCCGGAACAGTTGGCCGGCCTCCTGTTGGATGAACAGCACGGGGACGAACACAGCCACGGTGGTGAGCGACGAGGCCACGATGGCGCCGCCCACCTCGCGGGCGCCGTCCAGCGCCGCGCGCACGCGCGCCTTGCCCATGTCGCGGTGGCGGAACACGTTCTCCAGCACCACCACGGCGTTGTCCACCACCATGCCGGTGGCAAAGGCCAGGCCGGCCAGCATGATGACGTTGAGTGTGGAGCCGACGACGTTGAGGACCACGAAGGTCGTCACGATGGACACGGGAATCGCCACCCCCACGACGACGATGCTGGCGGCGCTTCTCAGGAACAGCAGCAGCACCAGCACCGCCAGGGCCACGGCGATGTAGATGTTGCGGGTCACCAGGCTGATGGAGTCCTTGATGTAGTCGGTCTCGTCGTAGACCATCTCCAGGCGGATGCCCTTGTCGCCGTAGCGCTTCTGCAACCGGCTCAGGGTCTGCCGGACGCCCTCCATGACCTCCATCGTGTTGGCCCCGGAACGGCGCAGCACGCCCATGCCCAGGGCGGGCTTGCCGCCGATGCGCACGGCGAAATCCCGGTCCTCGTGGCCGAAGGCGACGGCGGCCACGTCGCGCACGTAGACCGGTCCCTGGGCGTCATGCCGCACCACCACGTCGGCGATGTGACGGAGCTCCTGGAACTGGCCGAGGGTGCGCACCACGTGCCGGCGCTTGCCCTCGCTCAGGTCGCCGCCCTTGACGTTGAGGTTCTCCCGGGTGATGGCCTGCCGCACCTCCGCCACCGTAATGCCGCGGGCCGCCATGGCGGCGGGATCCAGCGTCACGTGCACCTGGCGGTCCCGGCCGCCGAAGCGCCACACCGCACCGACCCCGGGGACCCGTTCCATCTGCGGCACGATGACGTCTTTCAGCTCCTCCCACACCTCGTTGAGATCGCGCTCCGTGTCCACCATGATCCACGAGATCGGGCTCTCCTCGTCGGTGTTGACCGCGCGGATGCGGGACTCGCCCACGTCCGGCGGCAGGTCCCGTACCGTGTCGAGCTTCTCGGAGACGCCCAGGCGGGCGATATCCTTGTTGGTGCCCCAGTCGAACTTGAGGACCACGCGGGATCGCCCCTCTATGGAGCTGGAGGAGACCTGCTTGAGCCCCTCCACCGCGTTGAGCCGCTCCTCCAGGCGGTCGGTCACCTCGCGCTCCACCTCGAGGGGCCCGGCGCCGCCGTATTCGGTCTCTACCGTGATCTCGGGCCGGTCCACGGTGGGGATCATCTGGACCGGCAGGCGCAGCAACGCGATGGTCCCGAACAGCACCGCCAGGATGATGCCGACGGTCACCGAGACCGGGTTGCGGACGCAGAAGTCAACGATTCCCATCGCGCTTCGAATCGGGCTTGGCTCCGGGCCGGCCCGACCTCGCTCCCGGTCTTCCTCCGGGTTTTCCTCCCGGCCGCCGTCCGGGCCCGTTACCGAGCTGAACCTTCGCGCCGTCCCGCAGCACCTCGTTGCCCAGCGTCACCACCTGCTGGCCGGGCTTGAGAGCGCCGTCGGCGATCTCCAGCAGCGTGCGATAGCCCCGCCCGGTGCTGACCTTCACCGCCTTCGCCTGCCCGTTGGACACGACGAAGACCAGCTCGTCCGGGCCGCGCCGGACCACCGCGTCCTTGGGCACCAGCACGCTCGGCTCGCCGCTGGCCACGATCACCGCGACGCGCGCCAGCATTCCGGCCTTGAGCCGTCCGCGCGCGTTGGACAGCCGGACCTTCACCGGGAAGCTGCGGCTGCGCGTGTCCGCCTGGGGAACGATGCGGGCCACCTCCCCGGCGAAGACCTCGCCCGGGAAGGCGTCCAGCTTCACCGTGGCCGGAAGGCCCGCGCGCAGCAGCGCGATCTTGCGCTCCCCCACCGGCCCGGCGGCAAACACCGGATCCAGGTCCACGAGATCCGCCACCGGCTCGCCCGCGTTCACCCAGTCACCCACGTCCACGTGCTTCTTGACGATGAACCCGGAGATGGGCGCGAGCAGCGTGCTCTTCTCGATCTCGTAAGCCACCGCGTCCAAGCGCGCGCGGGCTTCTTCGTGCCCGGCCTCGGCCATGGCGATGTCCTCGTCCCGGGCGCCGGAGCGGGTGAGCTTCAAGGCGGCCTCGGCGCCGCCGTACTTCTCCCGCGCGGCCAGGTAGTCGCTCTCGACCTTCTGAAACTCCGCGAGGCTGATGAGCTGGTCGTCGTGAAGCCGTCGGGCCCGTTCCAGGTCGCGCCGGGCGTGCCGCAGGTGCGCCTCCTGCTCCTTGGCCCCGGCCACCCGTTGTGCCACTTCCTCCGAACGGGACCCCTCCCTGACTTTTTCCCACTGCTTCTTCGCGCGCGTCACCGCGGCCGCGCGCTCCCGTAGCGCGATCTCCCGCCGCCCCCGGTCCACCTCGAGCAGAATGGTCTTGCCCCCCGTGACGGCGTCGCCCTCCCGGAAGCCGGCCGAGGCCACCCGGCCCGAGACCACCGACGCGGCGGTGGTGGCGACGTTCGGCTCGATGGTGCCGATGAAGGAGACCTCCTCGGGAATCGCCTTCGATTCCACCGGCGCCACCTTCACCGCCACCGGACGCGCGCCCCAGCGCTGCGCCGATGCAGAGTGGACGGCCAACAGCACGGCAGCCAAGGCGCAGCAGGCGGCCGCGGCCGGCAACGGCGAAAAAAGCGAAGTTCGCAAGCGTTGAAGCATGTCGAGTTTCGGACCCATGGTTCTCTAACCAGTTGAGGATACGGCTTTCGGGGGAAACGGGCAACCGCGCCCCGGAACGGGATCATCCTGCCCGGCGCCATGCCGGCGATCCTGTCACGCTACCGGATATCCACGTCCATCGCCATGATCCTGCAGCCCGCTGCCCTGGCACGGCTCTGGACTTCCCAACCACAAACCAGTACCTTTTCCTGCTCACTCAGTCTCACCCGATGATAAACTTGCATCGCGTTTGACATGGGACGGTGCCGCCTTCCCGGGCAGGCCGGCGGTCAGGGTGCTACGGCGGCGGAAGCGCCATTGGGACCGAATGGACAAGGTGGAAGAGCGTTTCGACGTGATCGTAGCCGGAGGCGGCAGCGCGGGAGTTGCCGCCGCGGTCGGCAGCGCGAGAAGCGGCGCGCGGACGCTGCTTATCGAACGCTACTACTGCCTCGGCGGGGCGTCCACGATGCGGAACGTCCTGACATACTGCGGCCTCTATACCCTGGACGAGCACCCGAAGATGGTTGTCGGCGGCGTCGGCGCCGAGATTGTCGGCCGCCTCAAGCAACGCAACGCCCTGACCGGGCCGTTCCGCTTTCGCGGTGTCTTCGCGGTGTTCGATCCCGAGGCGGTGAAGGTGGTCCTGGACGATATTTGCCAGGAGGCGGGCGTGACCGTCATGCTTGGTACGATGGTGGCGGCCGCCGAGCGCGAGGACGGCGTGATAACAACCGTGACCGTCGCGGACCATGCGGGACTCCATCAAGTCCGGGCCACGGCGTTCGTCGACTGCACCGGCGAAGGGAATCTGGCTGCCCACGCCGGCGCCGGCACCCGCTACGGCAATCACGACGGCGTCAATCTCGGAAGCCTCGGCACGCGTTTCGGCGGAATTCCGGCCGACTTGACGGTCACCGCCGACGATATCGCGGCCGCGGTGGCGCGGCTGGGGACCGAACGCAAGCTCGTCACCAAGGACCGCGGCGTAATCGCGCGCCTGCCGCATTCCGGCGATCTCGCGTGTTACCTGGTCTCGGAGGACTATGACCCGCGGGATGCGCTGTCGGTCTCCAGCGCGGAACGCGAGGGACGAAAACAGGCATGGACCTATCTCAAGGCCATTCGCACCATCCCGGGCTGCGAGAGCGCCTATCTGGTGGCCACCGGCCACGAGTTCGGAACCCGCGAATCGCGGCACATCGAGTCGGTGCGCCAGTTCAGGTGGCGGGACGTGGAGGAGAGCAAGCGCTTCGAAGACTGCATCGCGCTGGGCGCCTGGGGCGCGGAGTGGCACGACCGCAAGACTTACGCCAGCACCTACGACTATCCCCCGGAAAGATTGTCTTACGACATTCCGCTGTCCTGTCTGACCAGCCGGGACACCCCGAACCTGTTCGCGGCGGGCCGGGTCGCGGACGGCGACCGGCTGGCGGGGGCCGCCATCCGGGTCATGGGCACGGCGTTCGCCACCGGCCACGCGGCCGGCGTGGCCGCGGCCCACGCGGCCAACGGAAGCGCCTGGCAAGCCGCCGACGTCCGCCGGGCGCTGGCCGATCAAGGCGCCATCCTGGACCGTTCGGCGGTTTTGCAATCCCCGTGATATGAAAATGCTCTAGCGGGTCTGTTCCAAGGGAATGGGCAACGCAAGCAACAACGTATCCTGTTCCAGTAAAGGAGGGAGTCACATGTTCAACAGAACCGACACAAAGCGTTGGCGATGGTCCGCGGGCAGTCTCGCCGGGATCGCAATGCTCGGCTTGGCTGCCCT
>JAPOQB010000775.1 GCA_026710965.1 Deltaproteobacteria bacterium
CCACGTCTCGATAGTCGGTTCGCAGGTCCCTGGTGAGGCTCCATTCTCCGGGGTCCGCCGCGCCGTCGTTGTCCGCGTCGTCGAGGATTCGATACTCGTGATCGTTGAGAAAGAAGATCCGGTACCGGTTGTTTCTCTGGATGGCTTTCATGCGCGCCCACATGAGATCCCCCGTGAGTTGCCGCACCGCGCCGTTCAGGCGATGCCGGGGCATGACCTTCAGGTAACCCGGCACGGCGATGGACAGCATGATGCCGGCCAGGGTCAAGGTGATCAGTTGACCCAGCAATGAGAAGCCGGCGGTTTGATGGAGTGCTCGCGGCATCGGGGTGATCCTCCGTCAGGACATGCGGACCAGAGCGCCGAAACACAGAAACGGACCGAACGGCAACGGCGTCGTCAGCGACGCATCCCGTCGGAGGATCATCATGGCGATGCCCCAGACGGATCCCGTGAGAGCGCTCCAGAACAGAATGCCCGGGACCCCGTCCCAGCCGGCGAAGGCGCCGATCATCGCCAGCAACTTGATGTCGCCGCCGCCCAGGCCGTCCCTGCCGGTTGCGGCGCGGTAGCCGCCGGCCGTGGCCCACAACACGCCCCCGCCCAGCAGCGCGCCCAGGAGGGAGCTCGGTGGCGACGGCCAGTCCGGAATCGAGAGCGCGAGGGCGATACACGACAGCACCAACCCCGCCGCCGTGCCGGACAGGCTGATGATGTCGGGAATGATACCCGTCTCGAAGTCGATGACCGCCGCCGCCAGCAGCGCGCATGCGAAAGCCAGGCGCGCCAGGAAGAGGCCGCCCGGACCGAACCGGTAGTAGCACGCGGGCGCCATGGCGGCCGCGCACAATTCAACCAGGAAGTAACGCGGAGAGATGCGGACGCCGCAGTGGGCGCATCGCGCCCGCAACAGGATGTAGCTGATCACCGGGATGTTGGCCCATCGGCGAAGCCGCGCCTTGCAGGAGCGGCAACGGGATGGCGGAAAGACGATGGATTCGCCCTTCGGAAGGCGGGTGATGCAGACGTTCAGGAAGCTCCCGATGCAAGCTCCGACAACGAGAAGCGGAACAAGCCCCCAGATTTGCCCGAGCGCCTCCGCGAACACGGAACCGGAGATGACGGCGTCCATGCAGGAAGCTGTCGGCGCAGGGGGGCCGAACTTTAGGGAAACTCTGATTGATTGCCGCCGGGCAAGATGGCGCCCTTCGACTTCGCTTCGCTACGCTCAGGACGAACGGTTTGGAGTGGCTTGTCACCGTTCGTCCTGAGCCCTTCGTCAAGCTCAGGACAGGCTTCGCGAAGCGAAGTCGAAGGGCGCCATCAAGATTGATCGGAGTCTCCTCAATTAGTGATGAGCTATCCCTTCAGTTCCAGCCAGCGCCGGACAAGTGGAAAAACGTCGTTCCGGGCCTTCTTGCCGAGGATCAGGTCGAAATGGCCGTAGCTGACGTCCTCCTCGGGATCCGACCAGAAGATCATGATATCACGGTCCTCGGAGCTGATCTCCGAGTAGACCGTCTTGAGGGCCTCCGGCGGTGCGATGGGGTCGGCCGCGCCCCCTATCAGGAGCACCGGCATGCGGATGTTGGACAGCCCGTCCCGGTAGCTCGATGCGCCGTCGGCGGAGACGAACTCGTCCTTGTCCACGGATTTGACCAGTTGCTCCAGGACGCCGGGGTTGACCGGGATCAGAAGGTTTTCCTGCAGTTGCTGCGTAACCCGCGGATCCATGTTCTTGGGGTTGTAGAACACCTCCTTGAACCCGGGGACCATGAACAGGAACCGGTTGACGCCGGAGGAGCTCCAATGGAGAAGGGCGTTTCGCAGCATCGGCTGCCGGTCCAGCCGCAGCAGGACGTCGAGCCCGTCCTGCTCGCGGCTGTCAAAGGACATGGGCGCGGCGATGCCGACGATCCCGGCGATGCCGTGATCACCTCCCTTGCCGGCATGGGCGAAGGCCAGCACGCCGCCCAAGTCGTAACCCACCACGAAGACTTCGCTGCTGCCGGAGGTCTTCCTTACGTATTCGATGACCGCGGGAAGGTCGTCCTTCAGGATATCATCCAGAGTCCACGGCTTCTTGCCCCAACCCAACGGGTTGAGGCTCCGCCCGGTGCCTCGCAGCGACAGGTTCCAGACGTCGAAGCCGGCCTCCGCCAGATACTCCGCCAAGCTGGCGCGGCCGAAGTCCAGAAAGCGGCTGTCCACCAGCAGGCCGTGGATAAGGAGGACGGGTCGCGGGTGCCG
>JAPOQB010000433.1 GCA_026710965.1 Deltaproteobacteria bacterium
CGATGGTTCCTGCATGGGGATCAGGCCGAGCCCCTGGAACTTCGCGCTCGCCTTCAGGTAGGTGTCGTGGAACCAGTTGTTGTAGGCTTGGCAGATCTCGATGGCGAAGTCGCCGTTGATCACCTTGCCCACCGCCAGCCCTCCGGTGGGATAGAGGACGGCGCGGTTGATGCCCACATCCTCCATGAATTCCAACCAACCCGGCGGCCCCACCTGCCGGAAAGCGCCCGGAACGAGGTCATAGAGGGTTGCGCTGTGGAGGTGATCCAGGGGCGGGAAGAGCCTGCCCTTGCCTCGAAAGCGGTCGTGGTAGGCCGCCGGCATGTACTCTAGCAGCGCCTCCCAGTCCTCCATGACGTGTCCGTCGCCGTCGATGACGTCCATGTGATTCCCGGCCATGTTCGTCCCTCCCCTTTCCAGGGAGCCTACGCTACGGCAGCGCGCTTAAAAGGGGCGACCGCCGGTCGCCCCTACGGTCGGCTGCCCGGGTAGGCTCCTGCTGCCCGCCGGATATGGCTGCCGACGCTACAGTCCGTAGAGCCGACGCGCGTTGTCGCTCAGGATCTTCAGTTTGACGTCCTCGGAGATGTCGGTGCGCTCCCGGAATATCTTGATGGCGTCCACGTCGCTGGAAACGTCGGTGTGCCCGTAGTCGGTGCCGATGACCAGGCCGTCCTCGCCGCTCTCCTGGACAATATAGGCCAGATCGTCACTGTTCTCGCACGTGACGAACATGCCGAACTCGCCCATGGGGTTGTCCGGCCACTCCCGCCCCAGCACACGGCAGCGGGCGCGGACCTCGCGCAGCATCCAGGGCACCCACTGGGAACTGGCCTCGATGAAACCCCAGCGCAAGTCCGGAAACACCTGCGGTATCTCGCTCAGCAGAATGTCGCTGAAGGCGCCCACGGTGGGCACCCGAAAACGGTGGAAGTTGGCTGCATTGGACACCGGATGGTTGCAGAGGTCGTTGAACCACGGGCTGCCGTTGGCGATGTGGATGGCGACGGCCATGTCCAGGCGCGTGGCTTCCTCATAGATGGGATAGAAATACGGGTCCACCAGCAGCCGGTTGCCCTCGTACGGGCGCATCAGCACCGCGCAGGCGCCGTGCTCCTTGCCGAAGCGGACCTGATCCAGAGCATCGGAAATGCTGAGGGTGGGCGCCAGGCACGACCACCTGAGCCTGCCCTCGGACTGGGACCAGATGTCCCCAAGCCACCGGTTCCAGCTTCCGCACAGCGCCACCTCCACCGGCGCACGGTCCGTCACCTGCTCGATGAACATGGTGTTGTGAAGCACCTGGACGTCGACGCCGGTGTCGTCCATGTGTTCCAGCCGGAGCCCCACGTTGCCGAGCTCCATGGACTCGTCGGCGTCGGCGAACTTGCGGCCCACTTGCCGCTCACGCTGCCGAAGGGCTTCCTCCGAAAACGCCGGGAAGCGGAAACCCTTCACCTTGCCGTCCACCACCCAGAACTGCTGCTTGACGCCCGCCTCCTCCGGCGACGCCAGCGGCACCGGACGGTACTGGTGTTCCGAGGGTTCAAGATAGTCCCAGGTCCGTTCGCATTCCACCACGTGGGCGTCCGAGTCCACGATCAAGGGCTTTCCGTTGGCGTCTCCACTC
>JAPOQB010000514.1 GCA_026710965.1 Deltaproteobacteria bacterium
ATAGGAGCCATCGTCGTTGTCACGGGAATCGTTATCGCAAGGCGCGGGACCGTGCGCCGGTGACCGGGATGGACGAGAGGAGCCTGCTCCGCGGCTTGTTCGAGGCGGCGGTCGCCGCCGCCGATCCGTCCAAGGTCGTGCAGCCGCATCTGCCTTCGCCCCCGCCCGGCCGCACCCTGGCGCTGGCCGCCGGCAAGGCGGCGGCCTCCATGGCCTGCGCGGTCGAGCAGTGCTGGCCGGCTGAACTCGAAGGCATCGCCGTTACCCGGTACGGCCATGGCGTCGATTGCCAACGAATCGAGGTCATCGAGGCCGGCCATCCGTTGCCCGACGAAGCGGGGCAGGGCGCGGCGTCGCGCTTTCTCTCTGCCGCCGCCGGCCTGGGGCCGGATGACCTGCTGCTGTTCCTGCTTTCCGGCGGCGCGTCCGCACTGCTGGTGGAACCGCTACCGGGCCTCGGTCTGACCGACAAGCAGGCCATCAACCGCGTGCTCCTCGAAGCTGGCGCTCCAATCGGCGAGATGAACTGCCTGCGCAAGCACCTGTCCGCCATCAAGGGAGGGCGCCTCGCAGCTACGGCCGCCCCGGCGCGCGTCGTGACCCTCGCTATTTCGGACGTACCCGGCGACGACCCGGCGGTCATCGGTTCCGGTCCGACATCGGCGGACCCCACCTCCTGTGCCGATGCGCTGGCGGTGGCCGACCGCTATGACATCTCGCTCCCGGACGCGGCACGGTCGGCGCTGGCGCAGGGTGTGTGGGAAACCGTGAAACCCGCCGATCCCTGCCTGGCCCGGACCGACTATGCGCTCGTTGCGCGTCCTGCTGATGCGCTTGCGGCCGCCGCAGTCAAGGCGCGTGAGATGGGTCTCGATGTGGTCCGGCTGGGCGACGATCTCCAGGGAGAGGCGCGTGACCTCGGCTCCGCGCACGCGGAACTGGCGCGGCGGCACGCGCCCGGCGTCCTGATCTCGGGCGGCGAAGTGACGGTGACCACCAACACGCCGGGCGGCAAGGGCGGCCCCAACTGCGAATATCTGCTGGCGCTGGCCGTGGCGCTCGACGGCGCCCCCAATGTCCACGCCATCGCCTGCGACACCGACGGCATCGACGGCTCCGCGGACGCCGCCGGCGCCTTCATCGGCCCCTACACGCTGGCGCGCGCCCGCGCCGCTGGAATGGACGCCCGGGAAATGCTCGCCCGACACGACAGCTATGAGTTCTTCAGGAAGCTCGGGGATCTGGTTACAACCGGCCCGACGCGCACCAACGTCAACGACTTCCGGGCCGTGCTGATCGCCTGAGCGTCGAACGCTCCGCTTTCAGATTGCGCACCCACCCGGTGATATCGACGTTGCGCTCGCGTAGAGAGGTCTGTAACTGGTCGAGGGCATTGAGCGCCGTACTCGAGTTCCGGGCATCTCTGTTTGCCGCCATCCGAATGGCGCGTCGCACCACTTCGGATTTTGACACACGCCAGCGTTGCGCCAACGTCTCAAGCGCTCGTACGGTCTCAACATCCAGCGTGGTTTTGATGGTCATCTTGGCCATGCCGACGGTATATGGCCATACCCCAATCGGGTCAACCTCTGGAGACAAGCGGAAAGAAGGACGCCTTGAAATCGTACCCAAAGGTGCGATAATGGATCTTTGACCGGGCGAGACTTCATAAGGCGAGTGAGGAACTACGCCCGCGAGACAGCAAGTGTTCTGAACCATGATTTATGCGTACCCGTGTAATCTGACTCCCGACGAAGACGGGGCTCTGGTAGTCACCTTCCCCGACGTGCCTGAGGCGATCACCGGCGGAAAGAACCGGTCTCAGGCTCTGGAAATGGCAGAGGATTCCCTCGCTACCGCGTTGGCTGCATACGTCCATGAAAAGCGGGAGATTCCTGTTCCGAGCGCGCTGGTCGAAGGCCAGGAGTTGGTCGCCGTAGCCACGGTCGTGGCCGCCAAGCTGGCGCTCTACTCTGCCATGCGTGCTCAACGCATCACCAAGGTGGAGCTTGCCGGCAGGCTCGGGATCAGCGAGTCAGCGGTACGGAAACTGGCCAATCCGGACCACCGCTCGCACATCACCCAGGTACAGAAGGCGCTCCGCGCGGTAGGGCACAGCTTGGTCATCGAAGTCATTGCCGCCTGACGGGCATAAGGAGTCAATGTGGCGCGACACGGATGTCCCATAACGGGGGACATGGCGGAGATAGCCGAATCGCCGGAGCGCTTGGTGGTTGAGCATCCGAAGCACGGGCGGTACGTGCTAGACACCGATGCCCTACCTGTACTCGTCGCTGACGCGGAGGCAAGAGCGCGATTGGCGCGATGGATCGAAGAAACCCGTTCTCTCGGTATTGTGATCCCCGACCTCACCGTTGAGCATGTCGACCTGTTCGCGCGGCTTGCGAGCCTGGAGGAGTGCGTTTCGGAATGGCACGAACTTCGCCGAGCCATACAGCATGAAGATGAAGAGCGGCTCTGGAGAAAGCTCCGGCTTGAGTGGAACTACAACAGCAACCATATCGAGGGTAACACGCTGACGTACCACGAGACCGAATTGCTGCTGATCTACGACCGCGTCGTGGGCGGGCATCCGTTGCGAGACTACGAGGAAATGAAGGCCCACAACGTTGCCATCGACCACGCCCGCCAAGCCGCGAGCTCAGAGCAAATGCTTGGAGAGGGCGACGTAAGGGACTTGAACAAGATTCTTCTCAAGGAGCCGTTCTACCAAAATGCGGAGACGCCAGACGGGCAGCCGACCCGGAAGCGTATCGTTCCCGGCCAATACAAGACCCAGCCGAATCATGTTCGAACCGCTACCGGGGAACTGCATCGATTCGCCGAACCCGAGGAAACTCCGGCGTTGATGGAGGCCTGGACCCGTGACTTCCGTCGCGACCTGAGCCGGAGCGCCTACCCGCTACCGCTGTTCCTGGCGGAGTCTCACTGGAGCTTTGTGCGTATTCATCCGTTCGACGACGGTAACGGACGCACCGCGCGGCTGCTCACGAACTATGTCCTGCTGAGGAAGCATCTACCGCCGATGGTCATCAAGAGCGACCACCGGGACCGCTACCTCGGCGCGTTACAGAACGCCGATCTAGGTCAGGTCCTTCCGCTCGCCCGTTTCATGTTGGAGAATGTTTTGTGGTCACTCGACGTGGCGATTCGGGCTGCCAAGGGGGAATCGATTCAGGACCCCGGGGATCTTGGCAAAGAGATCGACGTCTTCGTGCGGGGCAGAAAGGCAAAGGAGCCGAACCAATCGGACCTCGAGGCACTGGACAATGTCTATTTGCTTTGCGTCCATCCCACTATCGACAGCTTGGACACGGGGATGGGACGCTTGGAGGAGTTGTTCCGGACCCACGCGCGAGTGGCATCCCTGCGGGTTGGAAAGAACTCCGTGACTTCCAACACCCTGTTTGAGCCAGTCCAGTGGGAGGGGGCCAAAAAATCGCATTTGGTGACACCCGGATTCGCACTTGACGACGAACGAAAGATCGAGCTGCGACGGGAGTATCGGTTTCACGACTACACCGGGCGCGGCAAACAGGGGTTCGACTTGGTTGTGGCGGTTGCCTGGGAACTTGGCCGCCGAGGAGTCGGATTCGAGGCGGTTGTCGACGGGGAATCGGTGCTGGAAGGCGACACGACCTACTCGGAATTGGCCGTCCGCACCGCCGATGTCGAAAACACCACGGACACGCTTTGCAGGGCCGCGATGGAAAAGATCGGAGCCCTCTCGCAAGGCTAGTGTAGTGTCTGGTTAATTCGCATCATAATCTGCGGGTCTTTTTCGCCGTCGGCTGCGTTGCTCTTCCTCGCGTGGTGCCCGCCACTGCTCGTCATCGCGCCTTGCCGACGACAAGAAATCCTCCGCATATTATGACGCGAATTAACCAGACACCACACTAGCAACGTCGGTAGTACCAACCGCGTGCCGCGCTCTACACCAGCCGCACCCCGAACTCCTCCCGCCCGGTGACATGCCCGACGATGGCGGCGGCCGGCACGTCGCGGTCCACCAGCGCCTTGACCATCGCTTCGCCGTCCTTCTCGGCCACGGCGATCAGCAGGCCTCCGGAGGTCTGGGGATCGAGGGCGACCTCGGCCAGGGCCTCGGGGACGCTGTCCTCGATGACGGTCTTGTCGTCGAGGTACTCGCGGTTGCGCTTGCAGCCGCCGGTGAGGTTGCCGCCGGCCTCGGCGAGCTCGGCGACGTCCTGAAACACCGGCAGCCGGGCGGCTTCGAAGACGATGCTGACGCGGCCGTCGAGGGTCATCTCCAGGCCGTGCCCCAGCAGGCCGTAGCCGGTGATGTCCGAGCAGGCGTGGACGTCGTAGTCTTTCATGACCGCGGCGGCGTACTTGTTGAGGGTGGCCATGGACGCCACGGCCTGGTCGATGCCGGCCTGGGAGGCGTTGCCGCGCTTCAAGGCGGTGGTGGCGATGCCGGTTCCCAGGGGCTTGGTGAGGATCAGCACGTCGCCTTCCCGGGCGCCGATGTTGCGCAGGATGCGGTCGGGGTGGACGGTGCCGGTGACGGACAGCCCGTACTTGATCTCCTCGTCGATGATGGAGTGGCCGCCGACGATGACCGCACCGGCCTCGATCACCTTGTCGGCTCCGCCCCGCAGGACTTCGCCGAGGACCTGGATGTCCATCTTTCCCTTGGGGAAGCAGACGATGTTGAGGGCCGTGGCGGGCTCGCCGCCCATGGCATAGACGTCGCTCAGGGAGTTGGTGGCGGCGATCTGGCCGAACATGTACGGGTCGTCGACGATGGGCGTGAAGAAGTCCACGGTGTTGACGATGGCCAGGTCGGGACGCAACTGGAACACCCCGGCGTCGTCGGCCGTTTCGGTGCCTACCAGCAGATCGGGGGATGCGAACTTGGGAAGTTGGTGCAGGACCTGCACCAGGTCGGCTGGGCCGAGCTTGGCCGCTCAGCCGGCGGCCTTGACTTCCTGGGTCAGTCGGATGGGCTCCATGGTCATTTCAGGCTCCTTTGGACGCTTCGTCCGGAATCGTGGGCAGTCAGCTTCTGCCCGCCTTGAGCTTCCTCACGTCGCCCACCCGCATGGTCACGCCGGTGCGGTCGAAGTGCTCCAGAACCGGGATGGTGTATTTGCGGCTCGACTGGAGAATATCCCGGAAGGTGGCCGCGCTCATCTCCTCGTGGTTCTCGAAATAGCTATATAAATCGGTCTTGATCCTGTCAATGGAATCCGTGAGGTAGTAGAGCTCGGTGGTCACCCGGACGATCTCCCCCTGGCGTTCCATGACGCGGATCACCTCGTTCAGCCTGGGGCGCTCCACCCCCAGGGCCTTCTCGACCTCCTTGAGGTAGGGCGGGGCCAGCGGAGTCTTGGCCAGCGCGGCGGTGATCTTGTCGGACAGCAGCTTCTCCTGCGTACCCATCTCGACCCGGTGGTCCGGCAGACGCAGGTGGTTGCCGTCGCGGGCGCACACGCCCTCGGCCGCCAGCAGGTCCGCCAGGTCCCGGAACAGCCGTACCGACACGCCGGCGGCGAGCCGGGTCCGGACCTCTTCCAGGTCCATCCCCGGCGCCAGCGGATGACTTCCGTGGAACGCCTCCAGGGTCGAGCGGAGCTGTTGCTGAAAACCGCTCCACTTGTTCTCCGTCGTGTAGACCCGCTCCCTCTCGGAGTCGAAGGAGCGCAGCCCCTCGGTTTGTTCCAGCCAGGTCCGCGTTTCCTCTCTCTTCAGGTTGAGAAACTGGCAGATGGAATCGACGCCGGTGGCCAGGCTCGTGTCACCGTCAAGGAATCCCCGGATCATCTCCGGCGTCTCGCCCTCGTGCAGCGTCCGGAGCCGCTCCTCGGTGCCTTTCTCCCGGCGTCGGTGCCGCAGCGCCCGGGGATCGACGATTTCTCCGCCGCCCAGGGTCCGCTGCGCGGTCTCGTCGCGCACGATGAAGTGGTCGCCCCGCATCACCAGCAGCGGTTCCGTCAACAACACCTGGCAATAGGCCGTTTCCTTGGGCTCCACTTTCTCGGCGTCGCCCAGCAGGACCAGCTTCCCCATGCGCTCGGCGGTCCCCAGGTGAATCCGCACCCGTTGGTGGTTCCTGATCCCCTTTGCCGCCGCCGGCCGCACCTCCAGGTGCGCGTCGAACCGCGTCGACGCCAGGGTGAGCTCCTGGTGGCAGATCATGTGTCCCCGTTCCAGGGCGCCGCGTTCCACGCCCGTCAGATTCAGGGCCACGCGCTGGCCCCAGCCCGCGGACTCCACCGACTGGCCGTGCACCTGGATGCTGCGCACGCGGAACTTCTGGCCGCCCGGCACCGCGTGGACGTGGTCGCCGGTGCGCACCTCGCCGGCCAGGCCGGTGCCGGTGACGATGACCCCGTGGCCCTGGAGCACGAACACCCGGTCCACCGGCAGCCGGAAGAAGCCGCTGGGCGCCGGCCGGTCGATGCCTCCCAGCGAATCGTGGATCCCGCTACGGACCTGCTCCAGCCCGGCGCCCGAAACCGCCGAGAAGTGCACCACCGGCGAGCCCTCCAGCGCGGTCTCGAAGGTCAGGATCTCGATCTCCTCCTCCACTTCCCGGACCCGCGCCTCGGACACCAGGTCCACCTTGGTGATGACGAACAGCGCCTGCCGCACCCCCAGGAGATGGACGATGTCCAGGTGCTCCTCGGTCTGTGGCATGACGCCGTCGTCGGCGGCCACCGTAAAGAGCACGAGGTCGATGCCGTGGGCGCCGGCGAGCATGTTGCGGATGAAGCGCTCGTGGCCGGGCACGTCGACGATGCCCGCCTCGCTGCCGTCCGGCAGCGCCAGGTGGGCGAACCCAAGGTCGATGGAGATGCCGCGCTCCTTCTCTTCCTTGAGCCGGTCGGTGTCCTTGCCGGTGAGGGCCTTGATCAGGCTCGTCTTCCCGTGGTCGATGTGGCCGGCGGTTCCGATGATGTACGGCATGGCGTGTGCTGTCCCACTCGCGTCAGCGCGGTCTTGATACTTCCTCGACCATGGTAGCCGTAGTCCTTCCGGTCCGGGGCGCCGGCCGGCGACAGGAATCCCGCATGATCATCGCGTCCCTTCAGGAAACATCCGGGCCCAGGTTGGGTACCAGCGACTCGGCGTCGCCGGCACTCCTCAGGTCGAGAATGAATCGGTCGCTCTTGATACGGCCGATGACGGGCGGGTCGGCGCCGCGGAAGACCTGCGCCACTTCATCGGCGCTCATTTCGCGCCCGCGCACGGCGATGCCCTTGCTGGGGATTTCCTCGGTGGGGAGGGCGCCGCTGCCGATCTGGCAGGTGGAGTCCACCAGTTCCAGCTCGTAGTCCGGACCCAGCCGTTGCCGCAGCAACGGCAGCACCTTCCTGCCGCCTTCCTCGAGGTCCTCGACGGGGCGGCTGAAGGCTCGCAGGGGGGGGATTTCACGGAGCAGGTCCGGGGATTGGAGGTAGCTCCGGAGCGTCGCTTCCAGCGCCGCCAGGGTGAGCTTGTCGCAGCGCAGGGCGCGTTTGAGGGGGTTGCGGTTCATGCGCTCGATCCAGCTCTTGCGCCCGGCCACGAGCCCCGCCTGGGGTCCGCCGAGTATCTTGTCGCCGCTGAAGGTGAGCACGTCCGCCCCCATGGCCACGCGCTCCGCCACCAAAGGCTCTCGGGGAAGTCCCAGCTTCACCAGATCCACCAGCGCGCCGCTGCCGAGATCCTCCATCACCGGCACGCCGCGTTCCCGGCCGATGGCCACCAGGTCCTTCAACTCCACCTCCGCGGAGAAGCCCACCACCCGGTAGTTGCTGGTATGCACCTTGAGCAAGAGGCCGGTGTTCTCGTCAATGGCCTCGGCGTAGTCCCGCGGATGGGTGCGGTTGGTGGTGCCCACCTCCCGCAGCAGGGCGCCGCTCTTGGCCATGACCTCCGGAATCCGGAACGAGCCGCCGATCTCGATGAGCTCGCCGCGGGACACGACGACGTGTTTGCCCTCGGCCATGGAGTTGAGCCCCAGCAGTACCGCCGCGGCGTTGTTGTTCACCACCGCCGCGGCCTCGGCCCCGGTCAGCTCCCGGAGCAGCGACTCGATGCCGGCCTCGCGCTGCCCCCGCTTGCCCCGGCCGAGGTCGAACTCCAGGTTGACGGGATGGCGCGCGACCCGTCCCACGGCCTCGGCCGCGGCCTCCGAGAGCAGCGCCCGCCCGAGGTTCGTGTGCAGGATGGTGCCGGAAGCGTTCACCACCCGGACCATGCCCGGGCTCGACGTCCGAGCGAGCTTCTTTTCCAGGTCCGTTATGATAGATTCGTCCTGCAGCCGGTCCGGCGGAAGGTCGTGGCCGGATTTGATGACCTGCCTCAATTCGTCGATGAGGCCGCGCAGGGTCTCCGTCACGAACGGCCGGCTGAATCGCTCCAGCAGCGGCGCCGCGGCGGGG
>JAPOQB010000777.1 GCA_026710965.1 Deltaproteobacteria bacterium
ATGCGACCTTCCTTCCCGCCGCCGTGCTCGGCGCGGGCCTCGCCAAGGAAGCGGGCCGCGACAGTGCGGCGCAGCGGGCGGTGACGGAGGCCTGGCGCCACTGCCCCCATCCGGCGCTCGGCCGGCTCTTCCTCGCGCTGAACGCGGACCGCTCCGCCGCGGAGCGGCTGAAGCGGGTCGAGACACTGGTCGCCGACAACAGCGGTCATGCGGAGAGCCTGATGCTGCTCGCCACTCAGGCGCTCGAGGCGAAGCAGTGGGGGACGGCGCGGCGGCACCTGGAGCGCGCCGCCGCCGAGCGGCCGACGGCCGGTGTCTACCGCCTGCTCGCGCGCCTGGAAGAAGCCGAGACGGGGGATGGGGCGGCGGTTCGCCGGCGTCTCCAGCAGGCGAGCGAGGCGCCGCCCGATCCGGCCTGGCTCTGCACCCGCTGCGCCAGCGCGAGCCCGGCGTGGTCGATCGTCTGCGATCGCTGCGGCGCCTTCGATTCGGTCGAGTGGCGCTCAGCCCCTCGTGCCGAGACGGGCGCGTTGCCGCAGGAGCCCACCGCCGCTGCCGACGATGACGAAGAGCAGCCGGCGCCCGCAGCCGCCGGCACCGCCGCTGAGTGACCGTCTCGCGGCAGGAAGGTGGCCTCGGCCCGCGATTGGCGCCTTTACAATACGGCGTGCCTTGACGATAGTCCGGCGCGGAACCGGGCCGCAGTAGCTCAGTCGGTAGAGCAATGCATTCGTAATGCATGGGTCGGGAGTTCGAATCTCTCCTGCGGCACCGATTTTATCCATATAAATCATTCTCTTAGGGAATCTCCCGCCCGCCCCAAGGGCCGGGAGTTTCCGCCCAATGGGCGGAAACCTCGGAATTGGGCGCCATTTTCGCGCGACGGCTGCGGCGTGACTGTGAAGCCGGCCGAAGGAGGCGCCACCCCCAATTGAGAACCGCCCCTGGGGAGGGGCGGCTCTTGCGCCGTTTCGGGCATAGAAGCCCAAGAACAGCGGGGCAGGTCGTGTCCCCCTGTACTTGGCGGGACGGCGGGGCGCAAGAGAATCGGCCTACCGCGGGATGCGACCAAGGCCAGCCGAGACCTAAGGGGGGAGCGGTGGTCGCGTGGGATGGTTCCCTACCAAGCAGCCCCCACCGTGCGGCGAACCTACAGCGCGCACGGGCGCCGTAACGTCCCAGCCTCGTCCCAATCGGCAGGACACGGTGCAAGGTCCAACCCGGCCAGCGGCGGGGGATGGACCTTGTGCGCCTTGCGAACCCGCCTGAACCCATCGGCAGACTGGAGAATGTTGTTAAGCGTGGAAAATTGACCCCCTATTGGGGGTGATCGGCGTCCAAAATTGGGGGATTATATCGAAAAGTGCCGAAACTGACCGCCAAGCCACCTATGCACGTTCCAGCATGGCATGCAGGAAACAGCATGAAAGCGATATTTTCAAGTGCAACCTATGGCACAGGTATGTCAGAATGCAATTGGAGTGCCCATATACCATCGTGTGGATGCAGCTTCGCAGGAGGGAGGCGATGGTAGACGAAGACCGACGGGTCACCGATCCGGCGGCCCACCAGCCGACCAAAGCCGACTTGGAAGAGGACGTGAGCATCGACGCCACGCCCGATGCGCTCGCGTGGGCCGTCACGCGGGGCGGAGCACAACGCAGAGAGCCCACGACAGGCCGAAGTGTCGAACCACAGAAGATAGGTTGAGAGTTGTCAGATGGCATTTCGGAAAAGCAGGGCACATCCGCAGACTGGAGAGATGCAGAAAGGTACCGTCTTAGATGTGATTGAATCCAGTGAGCCGATGACTCGTCTCAAGCTGGAGGATGGTACGCTGGTCCGAATGAAAATTTCGGTCATCGAAGTCATGCGGATGGATGAGCCCGGCGCGGATGGGAAACCCTCCTACGATATCAACGCTAGTTTGGCTGCGACCTTTGTTTCTCCAGAGGAGCAGTTAGATGATTGATCTATCGGCTACTCACGATACTTCGACCAACGATGACCTGGAGCGGATGATCGCAGAGAAAATCCACTCGTTCGCAGACCTGCCTGATGGGTGGCACTACGGCACCGGCACCGGCGCCGTTGGGGCTGCGGTGGACGCCGCGCTCAATATCAATTCGCTTCTGGTCGATTACGGTGCTCGCAACATCGAAGTGTTCCCCGGAGTTGATGGCAGCGTTTTGGTCTCTGGCTATCGTAGCCGCGACACGCTGGAAATCCTCTGTCGCCCCACCGGTGGGATAGATCTTGTCCACGAGGTGGATGAAACTACCGTAGATGAGCGGCTTAGTATTTCGATGGGTGAGGTCGAAGAGTTTCTGGGAGGATTGGAGTGGTTACCACAGAACTTATTCGTCCATTGCACCCAATCTATTTCAGCAGAGAAAAAGCGCGCTTCACTAGTATGGCGTTCCAACCCTCATCCGCCGATGGAGGGATATCAGTATTTGAGACAAAGTGCGCCATTGACCATAGTGGATGCGAATGTAGCCATATTCATCAATTTTACAGGAGCGTCGTTGGACATCCCTATGTTTTCTGGCGGATCGATCCTGATCTCCTCCCAGAAGATTGCAGGGTTACCTGTGAGCCGTCCACGACAGGCGACACCTGCCACAGGAATATCCATGGCTTGGGAAATAATCAACGCAAAAGGTTGGTAAGGAGCTTGAAAGTTGAAGAACTAGAGATTTGCGACGGTGAAATCCACCGCCCTTTGACCAATGTGGACACGACGCTGTTTGGAGATCAAACGCCGGAACAACTTCTTTAGTCTTCCACCAGCTCCCGGTACATCAACCTCTTCCCGACCATGCACTGAGCGGCGCGGGCCATCATGTCGATAGTGTCGGCTTCCCGATCGTTATGCCGACCGGCGAATTCCCCGACGTAGCGGTCCGGGTGCTTGGCGCTCATGTGGTGGTAGGTGCCGTGGTAACCGCGCTTCAGCATGCTCCAGAATGACTCGATTCCGTTCGTGTGCGCCTGATCCCGGACGTACTCGCTGATCGAGTGATTGACGGTCTCGTGATCAAACGGCATGCCTTGGTATCCGGCCCCCTGATCCGTGTAGACCTTTGCATCCCCTGCCGTGCGGGACGCGACGAAGCCTTGGAGTGAACCTGCGTCGGTTCCCTGCACCACACCTGCGCTTATCCGATTTGTCGCGCGATCCCTTGCGCCCGCGACGATGGACTTGCCGATTCCGCCGCGACCTAGGCGCTGCTTCTTGTGGGCGTGCTTGTTCTTTTCCTTCCCGCCGATGTAAGTCTCGTCAACCTCAACAGGGCCGGAAAACTGCGGGCCGTTATCCTTCCACGCCTCGCGAAGACGATGGGCTAGGAACCAGGCAGACCGTTGCGTGATGCCCAAGTCGCGATGCAGCTTCATGGAGCTGACGCCCTTCAGGTTGGTCGTGACCTGATAGAGCGCGATGGCCCATGTCTGGAAGCCGAGCTTCGATGATTCCATGGGCGTCTTGGTGCGGACGCTGAACCGCTTGGCGCAAGTCTTCTCCCTGCAGCGGTAGGACATGGTCTTGTGCTTGGCACCGGACTGGACGTTGGTTGAGCCGCAGTAGGGGCAGTGCGGGCCATCGGGCCAGCGCTTCTCCGCAAACCACTTTTCGGCGGTGGCGTCATCCGGGAACATGCGGAAAAGCTCTTGAAGGGTCATGCCCTTGCGGTGAGATTTACCCGGTGCCTTCTGTGCCATGTCCGCCTCCCTGATGTTCACAATATAGTGCCGAAGGGCGGGAGGGTCAAGGAGTTTCGGCACTTTTCGATATAATCCCCCAAAATTGACCCCCCATGGATTGTGTCCATGAACACGCCCCGTCAATGGACGGACGGGGCGAGGGGGAGATGCTTGTTGTGGAGACGATTGCGCGGATCCGTCGGGATCATCTGGTGAAGGGCGTTCCGATCAAGAAGCTGGCCCGGGACTTGCGGGTTTCGAAGAACACGATACGCAAGGTGGTGCGGGGCGATGCGACCTCGCACACCTACGATCGCAAGATCCAGCCGATGCCGAAGCTTGGGCCGTGGGTGGGCGAGCTGGAGCGCCAGCTTGAGGCCAACGAGAGGATGAAGCGCCGGCAGCGGCTGTCTCTGCTGCGGATCTACGAGGACCTGGCGTCTCAGGGCTACGAGGGCGGCTATGATGCGGTGCGGCGCTACGCCAGGGCGTGGCGGCGCCGGCGCCGCCTGTTGTCGCCGTCGCAGGCCTATGTGCCGCTGAGCTTCGACCCCGGCGAGGCCTACCAGTTCGACTGGAACCACGAGTACGCGCGTCTGGCGGGGGCGACGACCCGGGTGAAGGCCGCGCAGATGCGTCTCTGCTACAGCCGGTCGCGCGCTCATGCGCGCGCCAGATCACGATGCGTCTGGTCCAGATCTTTCCGCGCGAGGGCCAGGAGATGGTGTTCGAGGCACATGAGCGCTCCTTCCGCTTCTTCGGCGGGGTCTGCCGGCGGGGCATCTACGACAACATGAAGACGGCGGTGAACACGGTCTTCACCGGCAAGAAGCGGGACTACAACCGCCGCTTCCAGCAGATGTGCTCGCACCATCTGATCGAGCCGGTGGCGTGCACGCCGGGGGCGGGCTGGGAGAAGGGGCAGGTCGAGAAGCAGGTGGCTGACGTCCGCGGCCGTCTGTTCGTGCCCAGCCCCCGGGGCCGCTCCTACGCCGAGATCAACGAATGGCTGATGGATCGCTGCATCGAGGAGGCCAGGAAGCAGCCGCACCCGACGATCCCGGGCAAGACGGTGTGGCAGGTGTTCGAGGAAGAGCGGCCTTTCCTGATGGCGTACCGCGGCCCCTTCGACGGCTTCCATGCCAGTGAGGTGGCGGTCTCGAAGACCTGTCTGGTGCGCTTCGACAACAACCAGTACAGCGTGGCGGCACGCGCCGTGGGGCGGCCGGTGGACGTGCGGGCCTACGCCGATCGGATCGTCATCCGCCAGGACGGGGAGATCGTCGCCGAGCATCCCCGCAGCTTCGGGCGCGGCGAGATCGCCTACGATCCGTGGCATTACGTGCCGATCCTGACGCGAAAGCCCGGGGCGCTGCGCAACGGCGCACCCTTCAAGGACTGGCAACTGCCCAACGCGCTCGGCCGCATGCGAACCCGTCTGGCGGGCCGCGACGACGGCGACCGGCAGTTCGTGAGAATCCTGGCGGCGGTTCAGGAGGACGGGCTGGAGGCGGTCGAGGCGGCCTGTGCCGAGGCGCTCGACTGCGGCGCCTGCAGAGCGGATGTGGTGCTCAACATCCTCGCCCGGCAGCGCCAGCCGGCGCCGCCGGCGACCATCCCGACGCCCGAGGGCCTGCAGCTTCGCCACCAGCCGGTCGCCGACTGCCAGCGCTACGACAGCCTGAGGGAGGCCGGCCATGGAGCGTCATGACGTCCTCGAGATGATGACGACGCTGAAGCTCGCAGGCATGCGTGACGTCTACGACGACATCCTCGCCGACGGTCTCAAGCGCCGCCACCCGGTGCAGCAGATCATCGGCACGCTGCTCCAGGCCGAGATCGCCGACAAGAAAGCACGCTCGATCAAGTACCAGATGGCCTCCGCAAAGCTGCCGACGGCCAAGGAGCTGGCCGACTTCGACTTCGCCGGCTCGCCG
>JAPOQB010000591.1 GCA_026710965.1 Deltaproteobacteria bacterium
GCGGTTGCACGACACCGCGGGAACAACACAACAAGAGGAGGAAGTTCACATGGCGCGTATCGCGAGTATCAAGGGGAAAGAAGACCTGAGCCCGGAGCACCATGCGGTGTTCGATGCCATCGCGCAGAGCCGGGGCGCGGTGCAGGGGCCGTTTACCATGCTGCTGCACAGTCCGGAGCTGGCCGAGCGCGTGGCCCACCTCGGCAGCCTCGTCCGTTTCGAGATGGAGCTTCCCCAGAAGCTGAAGGAGCTGGTGATCCTCACCGTGGCGCGGGAGGTCGATTGCCTGTTCGAGTGGTCGGTGCACGCCGGACACGCCAGGGCGGCGGGTATCTCGGACGAATGCATCGAGGCGGTGCGGGAGCGCCGGGAGCCGCCGGGGCTCACGCCGGAGGAGGCGGACCTCCGCCGTTTCACGCAGGAGCTGTTGCGCTCCCATCGCGTGAGCGAGCCGACCTTCGCCGCCGTGGAGAAGGCCCTGGGAGCCACGGCGTGCGTGGAGCTTTCGGCCTTCATCGGATACTATGTGCTGCTTGCCTGCGTCCTGAACTCCATGGAGGTGGAGCCGAAGGAAGGCGAGAAGCCGCTGGATCCGTAGTGATGTCCTGGGAGCCTGTCGGATTTGGCGTCCTTCGACTTCGCCTCGCTACGCTCAGGACGAACGGTCCTGGGGAAATCGAGCCGTTCGTCCTGAGTCCTTCGACAAGCTCGGGACAGGGAGACCGAACGAAATGAGCGATCGACCCAACTTTCTCTTCATCATCACCGACCAGCACCGGGCGGACCATCTGGGTTGCTACGGCAATCCGGTGGTGCGGACGCCGCACATCGACGGGCTGGCGTCGTCGGGCACGCGGTTCGAGCGGTTCTACACGGCCACACCTATCTGCATGCCCAACCGGGCGACGCTGATGACCGGCCGGATGCCGTCGCTCCACGGCGTCCGGCACAACGGCATCCCGCTCTCCCTCGAGGCGACGACGTTCACCGACGTCATGGCCGCGGCCGGGTACCACACGGCGCTCATCGGCAAGTGCCATCTCCAGAGCATCAAGGACGATCTGCCGGTGATCGGCATGCCACAGCCGGATCCACAGCGCGTCCGGCCGCCGTCACTGCTCCGGGAGGCGTGGAAGAATTCCGGCGGGCGTTACGACCAGGAGTTGCCGTCCACCTGGGCGCGGGACCCGGAGTTCGAACCGGTTTTTCCCTACTACGGATTCCAGCACGTGGAGCTGTGCATCAAGCACGCGGATCAGGTGGTGGGGCACTACGAGCGCTGGCTCCGGGCGCGCCATGCGGACCCCGACTCCCTGCGCGGGGCGGCGAACCAGCTTCCGGGCAATGACTACCAGGCCCCCCAGGCGTGGCGCACGCGCGTGCCCGAGGAACTCTATCCCACCAGCTACGTGGCCGAGCGCACCATGGCGTTCCTGGAGGAACACGCCCGTTCCGGCAGGGAGCGGCCGTTCTTCATCCAATGCTCGTTTCCCGATCCGCATCACGCGTTCACCCCGCCGGGCCGGTACTGGGACCTGTACGATCCGGAGCAGATCGCGCTGCCCGCCTCGTTCCATCGCGGCGAGCATCCGGTGCTGCCGCATCTGGCGGCGCTCTACGAGGAGCGGGACCGGGGCGAGGCCAACCGTGACGGCCAGCGGGGCTTCGCCATCACCGAGCGCGAAACGCGCGAAGCCATCGCGCTGACCTACGGCATGATCACCATGATCGACGACGCCATCGGCCGCATCCGGGCACGGCTCGAGGCCCTGGGGCTGGCGGATGACACGGTCATCGTTTTCACCAGCGATCACGGGGATTTCATGGGCGACCACCAGCTCCTGCTCAAGGGGGCGCTGCACTATCGCGGGCTGGTGCGGGTGCCGTTCATATGGGCCGACCCGTCGGCCGCGGCCAAAGGCGTGGTCAACCCCGGGCTGTGCGGCACCCTGGATCTGCCCAGCACCATCCTGCACCGGGCCGGCCTCGAAGGGCACAACGGCATGCAGGGGGTGAGTCTCCTGCCGGCCATGGGCGGCGGCGACACGGGGTACGAGTCGCTGCTCATCGAGGAGCATCAGCGCCGCGGCTACATGGGCTTCGACAACAACTTCCGCGCCCGCACCCTGATCACGCCGGACCGGCGCCTGACCCTCTACGAGGGCGCCGGCTGGGGCGAGATCTACGACCTCGACAACGACCCGGACGAGATGCGCAACCTGTGGGACGAGCCGGGCTCCCAGCGTGGCGACCTCACCGAGGCCCTGGCCCGCAGGATGATGGCGCTCACCGACACGAGCCCCCTGGCCACCCACCATGGACCCTAGGAGCGTGTCCGA
Organism: Deltaproteobacteria bacterium; assembly: GCA_026710965.1. GTDB lineage: Bacteria > Desulfobacterota > Binatia > UBA9968 > JAJDTQ01 > JAJDTQ01. The sequence continues at coordinate 2,340 of JAPOQB010000591.1, forward strand.
GTAGTCGAAGGACTCCGTTCGAATTCTCGGACAGACTCCGAGTGCCGCTATGAACTCCCGCTTGGAGTTGCGTCCGAGGTTGCGCGCGTGGCATCCGTCCATGATGGTGGCATATTCGCGGTCAGGCGCTTGCAATCTGGCCTGCTATCCCATAAATTCGCTCCTAACAAGGAACGAATATATGTCGATTACAGCCGATTTGACCATTCGCGAAACCGCTGCCCTGTCCCGCGTATCCAAGGCAACCATCGAAAAAGCCGTCGAAGCCCGCGTATTGCGAGCCCTCTCGGCACCGGCCCGCTTTCGCGGCGGCGCGACACGATACCTCCCCATCCGGGCTGTTGCCTATTTCAGGTCTCTGGAGGCGGCCGATCTCACGGACCTCCCTTTGCGCCACAAGCGGGCGATCTGGAGGCATTTGGTCCGGCTTGAGCCGATGCGGCTCGAAACAATTGAATTCACGCCCGGTGCAACGATTGATTTGGAGCGCCTTGCGGCGGACACGCTACGTAACGCCGTACGATACAGGGAAGCCCGCGACCGGTATATTGAATCGGACTCAGACATTCTGGGCGGCACGCCGGTTATTGCCGGAACGCGCTTGACGGTCTATTCCGTCCTCGGCCGACTGCAGGATGGCGATAGCATCGATGAACTCGCCGAAGACTATCCCGAGTTGTCCCGCGAGGCGTTCACGGCAGCAGAGCTATATGCCAGAGCCCACCCGCTTCGAGGCCGTCCGTCCGGTAGGCCTTGGCACAATGCGGCCTGAGTAGTTCTTGCAGCCACCGTGCGGTTGTTTCTCGACGAATGTCTGTCGCCCGCGATCGCCAGATCTCTGAATGCGGAAGGCGCTCATGTCGCCATGCATCCGCGCGACTTTGGCGGGCTGGGGGCGCCGGACCGTGCGGTCTTGGCTCGATGCGTTGAACGGGACCTTGTGCTCGTAACCGCAAACGCGCGGGATTTTCGAGGGCTTGTTGCGGTGGAAGACGTTCACCCCGGTCTCATCATCCTGCCTTGCGTGGGCCGGGCGCGCTCGGAGGCATTGCTGCGGGCCGCGATCCGATTGTTGTCCAAACGCGGAGACCCGATGGACGTAATGGTCAACCGTGTTCTTGAAGTATTCACAGAAATGGACATGACACTGTATCTCTTGCCGAAGGACAAGCCGTGAGCCACCTATGAACCGTGAACGGAAGACGAACGGTGAGCTGGAGTTGGGTCTGGGCCTGCGCGCGCGGCATCCGTCCATGCTGGCCGAATATTCGCGCCAGGCGGAGGATGCCGGTTTCAGCCACATTTGGCTGTACGATTCGCCGCGGTGCGCCGAGCCCTATGCTTCCCTGCCTTACTGTGTCATGGCCACGTCCCGGGCCGTGGTGGGCATGGCGGTGACCAATACCCAGACCCGCGACCCCACGGTGGTGGCCAACGGCTTCGCCACTCTGGCCATCCTCACCGCCGGCCGGGTCAAGTTCGGCCTCGGGCTCGGGGACAGCGCGGTGAAGTTCATCGGTAAGCGGCCGTCCCGTTTCGACGCCTTCCGTGAGGGGGTCGAGGTGGTGCAGGGGCTTCTGCGGGGCGAAGCGGTGTCCTACAACGGCCGGCGGCTGAAGCTTCCCGCGGTGCCGGAGGTGAAACCGCCGCTGCTGCTGGCGGCGGAACGGCAGCGGACCTTCGCCTTCGCCGGGGAGGCCGCGGACGGCGCCATCATCAGCCCGGGCGGGTCGCCGCGCTTCCTCGGCTACGCCATCGGCAAGATCCGCGAGGGCGCGGTGCGGGCCGGACGGGACCCGGACGAGCTCCACATCTGCGCCTGGACCCACTGCGTCGTGGGCGAGACCAGGGAAGAGGCCATGGACGCGCTGGCGCCGGAAGTGGGACGGACCCTGTTCAAGGCGGCGTTGCGGATTCCCCACGAAGTCCTGGGGGCATCCGAGCCGTTGCTGTCGGCGGAGTTGCGCGACCATGTCCTTCAGGAGGCCACGCGGCAGGATCACGAATACGATCTCGCCCGGACCCTCCGTGCCGCGCTGGGCGACGAACTGTTCCGGGAGATGACCATGGCCGGCACCCCCGACGACTGCGCGCGGAAGATCGACGAGCTGAGGCGCGTCGAAGGGCTCAGTCA
>JAPOQB010000570.1 GCA_026710965.1 Deltaproteobacteria bacterium
ACACAGGGCGATGACCTCGTCCTCGCCCTTGCACTGGCCGATGGCGAGTTCGGTGTCCATCTCCCGGAACATCCGCGCTTCGTCGTCCATGGACGGGAACAGGTGGTCGGTGACGGCGACGGTGTGGCGTGGCATGAAGAGGGTTTCCGAGGTGGCAGTCCGGGGAGCTTACTACACGTCGATTGCGGGTTTCAATCGACTCCCATCGGGGCCATCGCTCTGTGCTTCACAGGATGTCTTCATACCTGCGCCGGCCGTGTACGACTCTGTACACACGAACCTGCGAGCGAAGAACCTTGTAGAAGACGAGATACTCCCCCTGCCGCAGACAACGATACCCGGATGCCTTGAGAATCGCATCTTTCGGAACGTGTCCTCGCTCCGGGAATTCCGCAAGGCTGGCGATGAGATCGAGGATAGCTTCGATCTCATCATCCGCCGCTGCGGGATTGTCCCGCGCGATATAGTCCTGAATTTCAAGCAGGTCCAACTGTGCGCGACGAAGAACGCGGATCTGCCGCGTCATCCTCGCGCCTCACGGAGAAGGGCGGCCAGGCGCTTGACACTGATGCCCCGGTCTCCGTGACGCACATCCTCTTCAGCCGCGTTGAGCAACTCGTACAGCTTCAGTCGCGCCTGATCCCGTTCGTAGGCGGCCGCACTCATCACCACCAGTTCACTCTCACCGTTCTTCGTAATGAAAACCGGCTCTCCGGAGTCATGACAGAGCCTTGAAATTTCGGGAGTCTTGTTGCGCAGATCCGAGATGGGGCGAATGACAGGCATGGAGGATACGGTATCAGAATTCTGATAAAATACAACGCCGAAGAATTCTGAAGCGCGCAGCCTCAAGAGTCTTGACTTGCCAGGCCCTGGAGGGCCGTCATGACCGACGCTAAGTCCTCGGAGCCCCGGCCGGCGTCGGCAGCGGCCGCGTAGAGGCGCTCCGCGACTCCCGTAAGCGGTAAGGGGACGTTCAAGCGGCGGCCTTCGTCCAGCATCAGGTGCAGATCCTTCATGAAGAGGTCGAGCTTCATCTGTGGCGGATAGCGGCCCTCGGCCATGAGCGGTCCCCTTGCCTCCATCATCCGGGAGCTGGCGGCCGTACCCTGCCAGGCATCGAGAAGTCTTGCCTTGTCGAGGCCGCCGGCGGTGCCTAACACCAGCGCTTCGGCCACGGCAGCGGTATTGAGGGCAACCAGCAGGTTGGTGGCGAGTTTGGCAAGAGAGGCCGCGCCGACCTCGCCCATGTGGACGGTCCGGCGCGCGATGGCCGCGAACAGCGGACGGCAGGCGTCCAAGTGCGCCTGATCGCTCCCCACCAGGACCGTGCAGTCACCCGCGGCGACCATGGCGCTGGTGCCGCTGATGGGGGCGTCGAGGAATCCGTAGCCACGGGCCGTAGCGGCGGCGCCCATGCGCCGTGCCAACTCGGGCGAGATGGTGCTCATCTGGATGATGAACGCTCCCGTTGGCGCTTCCTCCAGAACGCCGGACGGGCCGCGAAGCACTTCTTCGACGCTGTCGAGAGAGGGGAGGATGGTGAATACGGCGTCCGCGCCTGCACAGGCCCGGGCCGTGTTCTCCGCGACCTGGAGTCCACCGGGCACCAGCGCTTCGGCCCGCCCGGCGCGCACGTCGTAGCCGGTGACCTCCACGCCGTCCTTCAGCAGGCGCGACGCCACCGCCGTCCCCAAGAGCCCCAGGCCCACGATACCCACTCGCTGCATGCGGTTGCCTCCTTCTTTGGTTGACGGTGTTTCTATCGCAGGTGTTCGTTTCACGGCAATCGCAAGGCGCCGGCTGGTGCTTGTCGCGCCCCACGCGCCGATCTGGTAACCGGTTGCCATGCAACCTCCGCGTCCGGGAGAAGTTATGAAGCCCAGGATATTCGTCACCCAACCCATCCCCGACAAGGCATTGAGCATGTTGCGGCGCCACGGCGACGTCGAGCTCAATCCCGATCCGACGCAAATCATGACCACCGCGGAACTCACCGCGGCCGTGAAGAAATGCGACTATCTGTTCTGCCTGCTGCACGATACCCTGGACCGCAACGTTGTCGGCGCCAATCCGGGCCTAAGGATGATCGCCAGCATGGCAATCATTCCCGCGAACATCGACGTCGCCGAGGCCACCGCCCGAAAGATCCCGGTCACGACCGTCCCGCCGATGGTGACGGAGGAGACCGCGGACCTGGCCTGGGGGCTCATGTTGGCGGCGGCACGCAATATCGTGGCGGGAGACCGTACGTTTCGTCAGGGGATGTTCCCGGGGTCGCAGTCGATGCATCTGGTGGGGCAGGGGGTACATGGCAAGACCCTGGGGATCGTGGGGCTGGGGCGCATCGGCGAGGCCATGGCGCGGCGCGCCCGGGGGTTCGACATGCGCGTGCTCTACACCAAGCGGCGCCGTTTGGACGGTGACAGGGAAAGAGAGCTGGGAGTCGAGTGCGTGTCCCTGGAGGAGCTGCTCCGGCGCTCCGATTTCGTTTCCGTCCATGCCGCCGGCATTCCCGAGAACCGACACCTCATCGGACCGCCCGAGCTCAGGACGATGAAGCCTACAGCCTTCCTGATCAACACCGCCCGCGGCCCGCTGGTGGATGAAGCCGCATTGGCTTCGGCGTTAGAGCAGAGGCTCATCGCCGGTGCGGCGCTGGACGTCTACGAACATGAGCCCGACGTTGATGCGGACCTGTTGGGTCGCGTGGATGTCGTGCTCACTCCTCATCTCGGGAGCGCGGTAGTGGAGACCCGAGAGAACATGGCCCTGATCGTGGCGGAGAATATCGTCGCCGTCATTGAGGGGCGGCGTCCGCCCAACCTCTTCAATCCGGAGATCTACGAAGATTGAGAGCGCGCCAGCCCCAGTGTCGTCGCTGCATGCGGGCGACGACCCGTCAAGGGACAGCGCGGATCAGTCGTCCATCAGCGCCACCGCCCGGGTCGGTCCGCCGTGGGAGCCCTTGAGCCGCAAGGGGAACCCGACGAAGGTGAAGCGTTTGCCCGCCACCTCGGTGAGCACCAGGTTCTCGTAGTGCGTGATGTGGTGGAAGCGGCACATCATGTGGCACGGATAGGTCTTGCTTATGGGGTTGTCCGGCGTCGGCGTGTCCACCCCGAAGGTCTTGACGCCCTTTTCCACGAGCCACATGCTGCCCTCCTCGCCCAGGCCCGGGAACGTCGTCAGGTATTCCGGCTGACCCATGTAGCGGTCGTAGGTGCCGGTGTAGAGCAGCAGGATGTCGCCCTTCCTGAGCTCCTGGCCGGACTTCTCCACCGCGGCATCGAGGTCATCGGGCATGATGTCGGTGCAGGGCTCCTTGTGG
>JAPOQB010000780.1 GCA_026710965.1 Deltaproteobacteria bacterium
CTGCTGCAGGCAGCCAACGCCAGTGCCAAAAACGCCGCTACGAGAAGGGGAAACCCCCGTTTTATTGCCATGAATCTCATCGTGACCTCCTTGCTCTCCTTTTTGCTAGCTACCCCGTCCACGTTTATTGTTGCGATCATGTCTTACAAGCCCTCCCTCACCGGTTCCCCGTCTTGATACGGAGTTTTTTTAGGTTTGTCAACTGATTTTAGTCGTATACACATGTACAAGTAGATTATATATAATTATCAATTAGTTATAGTACTGCTGCGTATATCAGCCAGGGTTAAATCAACACTATGTCAACACCGATGCCAGGGCCCAGGAGGCCAGAAGATTCATGACCCGCCGCAACCGTGTCGCATGAAGGCGTGGAACCCCGGTGCCCTCGGCAAACGCACGGCGTTGGAGAAGTTTGCTGAAGGCGACGACCAGGACGCCCTGCGGGCCGAACATTCGCCACCTGGAGTGCTCACCCGCAGTCAAGAGCAGCTCGGGACGAACCACGGAAACAGCCTGTTCCGACCGTCCCGTGGGTGTTGGACAACCATCGAGGGGTCCGAGCTCGGGGGCATGCACGAGGGGTAAGGCCTGTGGGCGCGGCTGGCGGAGGATGGCCCTGGCCTCACCTAGTCCGTGCTGACCGCCGTAGTCGCGGGCGATACAAGATAGGCGCTCGGTCTATCTTGTCGCTCCCGTCGCATCTGGACTTGGCGGCACCGTCAAAAAGGCTCGTGTTTGTTGTTCAGGCGCCTTCGTGCCTCCCGCCGCAGACCATGGATCGGAAGTCAGAGCCAGCGGCATAGCCCACTACCCCGGCGGTGCCGTACTGTCCCATGGCTCGGTACTCCCCGGTCTCGGTGACAGCGCCGGCGAACCCTCCATCGCTCACCGGCATGTCATCCCCATTGCAATCTTCCAGCGTCGGTCTACTCGTACAGCAAACCGACGAAAGCTCATGAACGGGCGCAGCGTGGTGTTCCGCGAGGAGGTGCCGAGCCGCGACCCGACCGGCCCACGCACCCAAGACTGCGGCCATGCTCAGGAGGACGCTGAAGACACACTCTACTAGATGCCGAGCTCTTCCTTCTGCTCTTGAGTTCGGCGTCTTCGGCTTTCGCCGAGGCTAGGTCGAGGAAGATCTGGGCCTCTTCAACTCTCTTTCAAGCTTGGCGCGGTTGAAGTTGCGGTTCACGTTGTTCACCGCCTTGATGCGTGTGCCGTCGACCACCAAGAGTTCGCGGCCGTAGAGGTCGAGTTCGCGGCAAAGCCGCACGAAGTCGCGAAACACCTGCCGAAACGCCTCACGGTTGTCGCGCCGGAAGTCCGCGATCGTCTTGAAGTCCGGCTGAAGCCGGCGCAAGAGCCAGATCACTTCGAGATTGCGGTGGGTTTCGGCCTCCAGGCGCCGACTCGAACGGATGCGGTTCAGGTACCCAGCTTCAGGAGATCCGCCGGATCGTAGCCCGGCCGCCCCGTCTTGTTGAGCTGCACCCGCTCAAAGCCGGCCCGCTTAAGGTAAGCCCGTCCACGAAGGCCTCAATGAAAAGAACCGGATTGTTCGCGCCCACCCAGTCGTCTACCGCATCCGGCAGAACCAGCAACTGCGAACGATCATCGCCTGAAATGTGTGCCATGTCCCACCATACCAAACCTGCCTGCCTCCGGTGATGGGGAGGCGAGTTTTCACACGGTCTGGATTGACACCAATACTCGTTGTACCCCTTCACCTCCATGTACCCTTGCCCTCTGAGCCGCTCTCGGTTTCGGTACAGATGGAGTCTTACCGGTAGATCAGGTTCGGGATGAACCTGTTGCGGGGTTTCCTGATCCGCCGGCCTGTGGGTGGTGATTGCCGCAGATGGCGGCGTACGCGATGTCGAGAGTTCAGTTCTTTCCCGACACGGACTCCGCTCTGGCGGCCGCGCAGCACCGGAACTTGATCATGGTCGTGGGATCGCCAGGAGGAGAAATAACATGACAGAATTGGCAAAGTGCGAGGACAGCAAGGATAGGCTTGTCGAGGTGGCCGAAGTGTCTACCTTGAGATTTACACGGACAGTCAGGGACAGGACACGGACGAACCAACACGCATTCCGATTTCTGATCTTGACGGCCTGATGGGTATTTCATGGCTCGCCCCCGAGACGGCCGAAACGATCTATCAGAATCATCTCAAGCCGCCGCCTCCGACTGGGGCGAGAGTCGTCGGCTGACTGAGTTGTCCATGGGGAGGAGGTCCGGTGCTCCCTACGCCATCAAGGGGGCTGTTATCACGACGGCCGGGCTCCGCCCCCTACTTGGTTACGATTGTATATTATTCCCGCCACAGGGGAGCGATTGCTTTCACGGGACCGGTTGAGGTAGAAAACCTACGTGCGGAGCAAGGGTCGGAACAAGCATGAGTCCAAGAAGCTCAACAAAGGCGGCTAGGCTGCCATGATCGGGATTCGGAACTGGGAGACCACACGGTCGCGGCCATGAGCGTGGGAAACAGCGGACAAGCCCACCCTCGGGGACTCGTGCTTGGACAGGTCGCCCCGAGCAAGAGAGTCGTTCACCTAAGGACGTCATACAGCACCAGACGCCGAGACCCCGCCTCGTCGAATTGCGACGGTGGAAGCTGATCCAGATCTCAACAGTTTGGGGGAGTTTCACGTGGGGACGAGTCGTCCGCGCCGTTGGCGAGATATTCAACCACCTGATGTTGATGAGTTAACCTCACTCGCTGGTCGTTGCGAGTATATTGGCAGCCAGGAGCACAAGGACCAGCGTTCGTGGCTCGGCATTCCTCGGCCACGAAGGCGCCCGCGAGACGTGGCTACGATCTGTCCACTGGTCACCGGACGGGATCGTGTTCGTGCTACAGAGTGGGTCCGCAACGCGATCACCAACGGCCACTTCAACCGTGAGGATTGGCATAACGGTTTCCCAAGGAGGATTTGGTATCGTGACAAAGACGGCCAAATCTGGTACGGGTTTCTGACGAATCAGGGCGCTGGACCAAATCCCAAAGGCCAATACAAGGGATGGCCAATCGAAGAGGATGAGTGGCGTGAGATTTTTCGCTGAGTGGCTCGAAGATGGGGTAAGTGGGTCGGCCGAATTGCGGGCGACAGACAGCTTTCTTCAGATCTCGGCGGGAGGTCGGCTGGTTAGTCGTTTCGTCGATAACCGTACCGACCGTGCTCATGACCGTGTTGTAATGCCGGCCTATCCCCCTGCGGAGGGAATCGCGCGCAATTGGTGGTCGCTGATCGCCGGGCGTACTCAGACATTTCGGTTGCGCACTTTTCGCGAGGGCTTTGCATTGCCAGACATCCGGCTGAAGCCGGACGGTTGCTTTGTTAACATCACGGTCGAGCCTTTCGAGTATGGTAACCCTCCAGTCAATTTTACAGTGCGGTGTAACGAGCGGGTTTCCGTCGGTGAGTTTGAGAGAGACATGAGTGAGTTCATCGAATCTGTACTGGAGAGACTCTCCGAGGAGAAGATCAGAAACAGTTGGTTGCAGGCTCGATGGGACGCCATCATGGAGTGCCAGGAAGACCCCAACGAATTGGCGTTTTGTGAAGCCGCCGGTGCTCTTGGGGTTGATCCTTATTCTTGTACCGATGAAGTGGCTACTCTCATCGAGATCTCGGCGCAGCCGTTTGCGGACGACGCGTTGCCAGAGTTCCTTGCAGGATGTGCGCTTGACCGAATCCAAGAGGCGCTCAATTGGGTGGAAGAGTCAGAAGCCGCGCTGGGCGATCGCGCCGTGCTCCCGGAGTTGCCGGGAATTGTCCCTGCTGTTCGTGAACGCCTCGAAGCTAACGTGGGCGGAGAACGACCTTGGGAGGTGGGTTATCTTGCTGCGGCGGTATGCCGTGAGCAGATCAATCTTCCAACTGAACGCTCCATCCGGGAGCCGTCCGAAATAGCTAGTCTCTTCGGAGCAAGCCAGTTCAGCATCTGCTCCAAGCGGGCCAATGGCTTGCGGGCAGAGGTAAATGGTGCGGGCGAGCATCCTCGTGTCGTGGTCGCTGGCCCCGGGCATCCAAGTTCACTGAATTTTGCAACTATGCGTGCAATAGGCGATTATCTGGTGTACCGGTCTCACGGTCGCGCCCCTGTGAACGATACCTATTCCTATCGCCAAGCCGTTGGCCGCGCGTTCGCGGCGGAAATGCTCGCTCCGGCTGAGGTTGTTACACAGATGCAGGACATAGGCATGGGTGTTGACGAGATCGCGGCTGAGCGACACGTTTCCGAAATAGCTGTGATTCATCATTTGGAAAACCACAATAGAGCCCAAGTAATCTGAACTGTTTTTTTGGGTGGCCGATCTCGAGACGCGACAGAGCTTGTGAAGGGGCTCTTAGCAGGGTTTCTCGCAAACGTCGTGAACCCAAACCCGGCATCTCCGACGGCATCTGGCGGTCTGTCAGGGAATCCGCCCGATTCTCGGCACTGCGTCCTGACGCCCATTCGAGCGACTTGAGCAACCTGCATATCGTCCTCGCCGGCGTCGGCGGCTTTGTCGCCCGCCCGCTCGATGACGGGGCGCGAGCTGCTGCTCGGGAGCTCGTTCCACGTCGCCCGCGGTGGCCAGGGCTCCGGTCCGGTGCTCGCGGCCCGGGGCCGGGCGGCGCATCGAAGCTTCAAGGGCGAGGAGGGCTCGGACAGAGGCCGGATGAGCCTCGACGGCGAGGTGCTGACCGGGACGCTCGGGGGGACGCGGACTTCGGCCGGGTGCTCGCGGGCGTGGCGGTGAGCATGAGCGAGGGCGAGGGGACGTTCGACGAGCCCGGCGTGGACACCAGCAGCATCGAGAGCTCGATGACGACGGTGAGCCCCTATGCGCGGTTCGCCCTCACCGAGCGGGTCTCGGCCTGGGGCCTCGCGGGCTGGGGCGCCGACGACATGACCATCGTGCAGGACGCGCGCGACGCGACGGAGACGCAGCCCGCGCGGGAGGTGCAGGAGACTAGGGCCGACCTCTCGATGCGGATGGGCGCAGCGGGCGCGCCGGGCGCGCTGCTGACCCGGGACGAGGCGGGCGGCATGGACCTTGCGCTGAAGGCCGACGCGATGTTCGTGCGCACGGAGTCGGAGAAGGCGCCGGGCTCGGCGGCGACGCAGGCCGACACGAGCCGGCTGCGCCTGGTGCTGGAGGGCGGCCGGCCGTTCGCCGTCTCGGAGACGGCGACGCTGCGTCCCTCGCTGGAGTTCGGGGTGCGCCATGACGGCGGCGTCGCCGAGACCGGCGCGGGCGTCGAGATCGGCGGCGTCGCCTGGGCCGAC
>JAPOQB010000559.1 GCA_026710965.1 Deltaproteobacteria bacterium
CCGGATCACCTCGCCCACCTGGGCCGAGATCCCGCCGATGTGCAGCGGCTGCGGCAGTCCCTGGGTCACCATGCGCCCGTCGGCGTCGAAAATGGCGAAAGTGAAATCCTGGCTTTCCTTGATCACGCTCGAATAGCCGGTACGGAGCATGTTGAGCGCCAGCTCCTTGGCGATCTGCGCGGTGGCCCGGTAGACCACTTCCATCTGCACTGCGTCCATGAAGACTCTCCCAAAGCTCAATACGGTGGCGAAGCCTCAACGGTTCTCGTAGCATGATCACGGAGAGCGGGCCACCAACATGGCTGGACCCGCTCAGGCGTTTCGTATTAAAATCCTGCCCGGACGGAACGATCCCCGTGCAACGCTGGAGGTCACGGTTATGGCGCCTATCCTACGGTCCCTTGCGGCGGCGTTCGCGCTCGGAACCCTCATCCTCTCCGGAACCGCCGGCGGCGCGGCGGAGGGCAAGCATGCCGGTATGGTGCTCATTCCCGCCGGGGAGTTCACCATGGGCCGCGAAGGCGGGGGACCCGGGGAAGGGCCGGCCCACAAGCTCTTCCTGCCGGCGTTCTTCATCGACCGGAACCTGGTCACGATGAAGCAATACGCCAGGTTCATCCAGGCCAAGGGACCCATCGGGCCCAAGGGTGAGCAGTATCTCGACGTGGCCGATGAAGACAACCGGATCCACCTGGTGGGCGATACCTGGCGGGTGGAACCCGGCTGGGAGGCCTACCCGGCCTCGGAGATGGCCTGGCACGGCGCGGTCGCTTACTGCAAATGGCTGGAGAAGGGGCTTCCCAGCGAGGCGGAATGGGAGAAGGCCGCGCGCGGCACCGACGAGCGGCTGTACCCCTGGGGCAACGCCCCACCGACCGCGGAACTGGCCTTCTTCGGCGGCTACCGGGGCGAGTCCGTGCCCGTGGGCCGCTATCCCAAGGGGAGCAGTCCCTACGGGGTGCTGGACATGGCCGGCCAGGTCTGGGAGTGGACCCGTTCCATCGCGAAGCAGTACCCGTACAACCCCAAGGACGGGCGGGAGGCTCTGTCGGTGGCGTACCCACGGGTGGCCCGGGGCGGCAGCGCCGCCAGCGATTTCGAGGGGCTCACGGCCACCTCCCGGCACACCGTGGATCCCGGCAGGCAGGCGAGGGGGCACGGGTACTATGGTTTCCGCTGCTCCTCCAGGGTCGAGATGGTCTTTTAGCGCCGCCACACCTCCGGTCTCCGACGCCCTGACTTTCCGCTAACTTGCGTTTCCCGCACCGCCGGGCTATCTGATAGCTTCGGATCACTGATCGAGCCCCCCCTGGGTGCCACATCTGGAGGTGTCATGGCCCTGTTTTTCCATTCGCAAGACGTGGATGAGTTGGTTCCCTTCCCGGAAGCCGTCTCCATCACCGAAGCCGCGCTGAAGAAGATCGGCACCCCCGAAGGCGTGAATGCACCTCGCAAGCGGTTGAATTTACACCGGAATGTCGGTGAGGCGCCGTTCGACACGGTGCTCAACATCTATGCCGGCGGGGCCGCGAGCTATGGCGCCGTGGGCGCCCAGGTGGCGCTGCATCGCAAGGCCATCGTGGGCGACCAGCAGCGGCGTCCACCCTACAACGCCGACCAGACCGAGCTGGCGGTAATCTACGACGCGGACAGCGGCACGCTGCTGGGAATCATGGCC
>JAPOQB010000566.1 GCA_026710965.1 Deltaproteobacteria bacterium
CATCTCGTCCGCGAATACGAACTTGACGATCTCGCCGTAGATTCTGACTCGTTCGGCGCGGTCCGACGCCGTGGGATAGGAGGAGATCAAGGCGTCACGGGCGGGGTTGCAGTATCCCGTGCGCGAACGGCGTACCTTGCCTTTTTCGCACACGTAGTTGATGGTCTCTTCCAGCCCCGGTTCACCCCTGAAACGGCCGCTCGACATCAGCAGGGCGAAATCCCCCTTGCCGAGGCGTTCATAGAAGATGGTTGACTCCACCGGAGCCATCTTGATATTGAGGCCCGCCTCCGCCGCCTGGCGCACGATGGCTTCGCCAAGGGCCGTCTCCTGCCCCAGCGTCATGTTGAGCGACAATGGCTCACCGTTGTATCCGGCCTCCTTGAGCAACTGACTCGCGCGCTTGACGTCCCGTTCGTAGGAGGGAAGCCTGGCGCTACCCGCCCGGAGCCAGTCCGAGTCGGGAGGTACGGCGAGAGGAAGGGGATCACCGACACCGAGGAAGCCCTCCTCGACGATGGATTCCCGGTCAAGTGAGAGAATGATGGCTTCCCGGACGCGCTTGTCACCCGTCCACTTCCCCTTGGTGTTGAAGTAGAGCTGCCGAAAGCCGGCGCCCCCGACAGCACGGGTCTTGATGCCCGTGATCCTGCCCTTCTTCACCCTTTCCGCGAACGATGGCCTCAGGCGATCCGCCATGTCCACGTCGCCGGCGCGCAGCGCGTTCTGCCGGGCGGCCTTGTTCGTGATGATCCGGAACTTGAGCCCTTCCAGGTAGGGCGTACCGCCCCAGTAATCGTCGAACCGCTTGAATTCCACCGCCGTCCCCGGCGTCCAGTTCACGAACTGGAAGGGGCCGGTGCCAGGTGGAGGATTGCCTTCGATCACCCCGACCTTGCTGCCCAGCGAGTTCTTCGGAACGATCGTGCCGTTCTGGATACTGCTGAGGACGTGGGGAAAGAGCGCCCGCGGTCCGACCATCTGAAACTTCACCGTGTAGGGATCGACGGCTTCGACCTTGGCGATGTTGTCCGACAGCACGGTGTTGGCGTAGGCGCCGTTGGCCGGGTTCAGTATGTAGTTGTAGCACCAGACCCAGTCGGCCGACGTCATTTCGGCACCATTATGAAACTTGACGCCACGCCTCAGCCGGAACGTCCACTCGCTGGCGTCGGCGTTGGGTTCCCAGCTCTCCGCCAGGATGCCGTGCAGGTTGCCGGCGAGATCGTACATGGTGACCGGCTCCCACATCATCATCTTGATGAACTCGTCCACCGAGGTCACGCGCGTGTACGGATGCTTGGTGTTCATGTCCTTGGAGCTGCCGATGGTGAGGGTCCCGCCCTGGCGTTGCTCCCACGCCTCCGGCTTCGAGGCCGCGGCGCCCGTGGCCGTCGCAGCCACGGCGACGAGCCCAACTCCGATCAGAAACATGGAAACGAAATTGCAACGTTTACGAAGCTTCATCTCTCACCTCCTTGATCCGGCAATGTTTCGACTGAAACCCGAGCCCGTTTGCGACCGGCCGTAGCCCCTCCATCAAGCACCAATGTCGCCCCTGTCATGTATCCGGCTTCCGCGGACGCGAGATAGGCGACCAGGGAAGCCACGTCGTCGATGGTACCGCCGCGACCCACGGGTATGTGGGCGGTGTTTCCGGTGCTTCCGGGCCGATGCTGGATGGAACCCGGAGAGATACAGTTCACCGTGATTCCGAACGGTCCGGCCTCGAGCGCCAGCACCCTTGTCAGCATCGCCAGCGCGGCCTTGGTGACGGCGTACGCTCCGCCGCCGACGTACGGGGAAATACCGCTGACCGATCCTATGTTCACGATGCTCCCCGCGCCCTGCTTCTTCATGTATGGCATGGCCAGTTTGCTGCAGAGGAAGGCTCCCGTCACATTGACCCGGAAGGCATCATTCCAGTCCGTGACGTCCATTTCTTCAATCGTGGCCGTGGGGTGAACGGCGGCGTTGTTGCACAACAGATCGATCCGCCCGAAGCCGCCAACGGCCGTTTCGATCGCCTTGGCGGAGCCGGCTTCCGTTCCGATGTCCGCTTCCACCACCATCGTTCGATCCTGGTGGTCGTGCAAGGCCGTCACCGCCCCGGCGCAGGCGCCGGCATTCCAGTCAGCAGCCACGACCGCCATGCCTTGCTCGGCCAGCCGGCGGGTGATGCCCAGCCCGATACCGCTTGCCCCGCCCGTTACCAATGCGACTCGCCGGCTGCTCTCCAAGCTCATCCTCCCTGCGCGTCACTCGCTCTGGTAGGACATGATCTCGATGAGGTTGTCATCGGGATCCCGGATGTACACGCTCGTCGCCCGCCCTCTGCCTCCGGACCGGGGTGA
>JAPOQB010000604.1 GCA_026710965.1 Deltaproteobacteria bacterium
CGGAGTACGAAGCCGAAATCCTCCGGCGGACGGACGGCCGCGACCTGGAGGAGGCCAGGGCCATGGCCCTGGGCAGGTCGCGCTAGCCGGCGTCCTTCGACTTCGCTTCGCGAAGCCTGTCCTGAGCCTGTCGAAGGGCTCAGGACGAACGGAAACGGATTTGCGTCGTGAGTCGAAGGCGCCGGTACACGTCCCCGGCACCCCTGTACGTATCCGCTCGCGTATTGCTTCGGAGCCTGCCGAAAGCTATTCTGCCGTCGGACAACGCGTCGAGCCGATCAGGTGGAACCCCGGTGAGTCTAATAAGAGGTTTGATCTGCCTGACGGCGGACCCATAAGTATTCCAGAGAAAGCCAGGGCGCAGGTCACGGTTATGTACACCCAGCCGGACGGCCCGTCAGACTCATCCTCAACCTACAAGCCACGGCCCTGCCAGCCGCAGCGGGCCGCGCCCGCCGTGGCCCGGAGACAGGGGTTCCGTCCGTGAAACGCGTGGCTGCCACACTCGTCGTCCTGGCGATTGCCGGCGCGGTGCTCTACTACCTCGGCATCGGCCCTCAACTCGGCATCGAACCGTTTGGCATCGGCGCCGCCAAGGGCAAGCCGGAACAGCGCAACCCGTCGCAGCGCCGCCGGGGCGGCCGCGCGGTCACCGTCAAGGCCGCGGCGGTACGGGTGGGGGACGTCGAGGCGACGTTGAGCTACGTGGGCTCGTTGGCGCCCAACGCGGCGGTCACCATCGCGCCGAAGACCTCCGGCCGGGTCGCCAAGCTGTTCGTCACCGTGGGCGAGCGTGTCAAGGAGGGCCAACTGCTGGGGCAGCTCGCGAAGGACGAGCTCGCGGAAGAGTTGCGCGAGGCGCAGGCATCGCTTCGCGTGGCCCAGGCCACGCTCAAGGGCCGCCAAGCGGAACTGCAAAATCTCAAACGGCGCCGGCAGAACGTCAAGGTCCTGGCGGGCAAGGAACTGGTGTCCCGTGACGAGGTGAACAACCTGGAGACCCAGGTCCTTTCCGCCGAAGCCCAGGTCGACTTGACCAAGGCCCAGATGCTGCAGATGCAGGCGCGACTGGACAACGCCCGCATCCGCCTGGCGCACACCGAGGTGCGCTCGCCGTTCGCGGGTCACGTGAGCCGCCGCATGGTGGACCGCGGCGCCCTCGTGAGTGCCAGCACCCCCTTGTTCGAGGTCGTGGACATCGACCGGGTCAAGGTTGGCATTGCCGTGGTGGAGGGGGACTACCGAAGGGTTTCTCTGGGACAGCCGGTGGCCGTCAAGGTCGATGCCTACCCGGACAAGCGCTTCAACGGCACCATCACGCGCATGTCGCCGATCCTCAACCCGCGGACCCGCACCGCCGAGGCGGAGATCGAGCTCGACAACCCCGACGGCGTGCTCAAGCCCGGCATGTTTGCGCGTACCACCATCGTGGTGGAGCGCAAACGGGGCGTTCTGATGGTTCCGGAAGCCTCACCGGTGAAGACCAGGGCGGGGTACGGCGTGTTCAGGCTGACGGACGAAGGCGGCAAGGTCGAGCGCGTGAAAGTCACGCCGGGTCTCAGGAACGGCGGTTGGGTGGAGGTGACGGGAGACCTGCGCAAGGGTGATCAGATCGTCACCTTGGGCAGCAGCCTTGTGCGCCACGGCCAGCGGATCCGGATCGCCGGTGACGGCCCGCGCGCGGGTTCCCGCCGAGGGCGGCGAGGATCCGGGCGGGAAGGCCGGCCCGGCGGGGGTCGCGGCCGAGCGGAAAGGACGCAGAACCGATGAATCTCACGGCGCTTTGCCTCCGACGCCCGGTGGCCACCTGCATGGCGGCGCTGATCGTCGTGATCCTCGGGGTGGTGTCGTTTCTCAAGATCCCGGTGGATCTCATGCCCGAGATCACCTTCCCCCGGGTCACCATCTCGACCAACTACGGCAACGTGGGGCCGCTGGAGATGGAGACGCTGGTGACGGTGCCCGTCGAAAAGGCGGTGAGCTCCGTGGAAGGGCTGGAGGACATGACCTCCGTCTCCGTCGAAGGCCGCAGCCAGGTCCGGGTGAGCTTCGGCTGGAACAAGGACCTGGAAGTGGCGGTGAGCGACATACGCGCACGCATCGACCGCATCCGGGACGATCTTCCTTCGGGAGCCGAGGCCCCGGTGGTCTCCAAGTACGACGTCAACGCGTCGCCGATCATGTTCATCGGCGTGTCGGGACAGATGGACCCGGTGGCGCTGCGGAGCTTCGTGGAGCAGGAGGTCCGCTACCGACTGGAACGGGTCGCCGGCGTGGCCGCGGCGGACGTGCGCGGCGGACTGGAACGCGAGATCCACGTCCACCTGTCCCTGGACCGGCTCAAAGCGTTCAATCTCTCGGTGGACCAGGTGGTCCGGGCGCTGCGGGCGAGCAACATCAACCTGCCCGCCGGCAATCTCGGCCGGGCCCACCTGGAGGTATCGGTACGGACCCTGGGCGAGTTCACCGACCTGGATCAACTGCGCAACACGGTGGTGGCCACCCGCGACGGAACCCCCATCCACGTCAAGGACCTCGGGCAGGTGGAGGACTCCTTCAAGGACCTGGACCACGCGGTGCGGATGGATGGAGCCCACGCCGTCGTCATCTCCGTGCGGCGTCAGCCTTCCGCCAACACCATCGCGGTAGTGGACCGGGTGAAACAGGCCATCGACGGCATCAACCGGGAGCTCCCCGCCATCCGGGTGACCGTGCTGCGCGAGAACGCGCATTACATCCGCAACGCGGTGGACAACGTCACCCTGGCCGCGGTCTGGGGCGGCATGCTGGCCCTGATCGTGCTGCTGTTCTTCCTCCGCAGCGTGCGCAGCACGGTGGTCATCGCCACCGCCATCCCCATCTCCATCGTCGCCACCTTCGCGCTCATGTACTTCCAGGGCTTCAGCATCAACATCATTTCCTTCGGCGGGCTCGCCCTGGGAATCGGGCTCCTGCTGGACAACTCCGTGGTGGTGCTGGAGAACATCTTCCGGCACCACGAGGCCGGCACCGACCGCCGGGAGGCCGTCCTCAGGGGCACGCGCGAGGTGGCGGGAGCCATCACCGCGTCCACCCTGACCACCGTGGTGGTGTTTTTGCCCCTGATCTTCGTCCCCGGCTCCGCGGGCATCCTCTTCCAGCAGCTCGCGTGGGTGGTGTTCTTCTCCCTCGCGGCCTCCCTGGTGGTCGCCCTCACCGTGGTCCCGGTGCTGGCGCACCATCTCCTGGGCCGGCCGGACCGGGCGCGCACCGGGCGCTTCCTGGCGCGTCTCGCGCGCGCGGGTTCGAGCTCCCAAACGGGTCTGGACAAGGCCTACCAGGGACTGCTGCGGTGGAGCCTGCGCCACCGCTTCACCGTGGTGGCGGCGGCGGCGGTCCTGCTTTCGAGCAGCTATTTCCTCTACCAGGGCATCGCCAGCGAGTTCATGCCCCGCGCCGACGAGGGCAACGTGATCATCATCGCGGAGACCGAGGCCGGATCGAAGATCGAGGAAACGGACCGCGCCTTCCGGCAACTCGAGGCCATCGTGAAACAGGAGGTCACCGAGCCGCACCGGAACTTCACCCGCTTCGGCCAGTTCGGTTGGCGCGCCCGCGGCAAGAACAACGGGCGCGTGTACGTGTGGCTGGGGCCCAGAAACACCCGGGAACGCTCCGATCAGGACATCGTCAGGGTCCTGCGGCGCCGGGTCAGCGAGGTTCCCGGGATGCGCGCCCGCGTGCGCGCGAGTTCCGGGCTGTGGATCTTCCGACGCCTCGGATTCACCGACAACGACAACCTCGACGTGAAGGTACGCGGTCACGACCTGGACCAGTTACAGCGGGTCGCGCGCCAGGCGAAGGACGCCATGGACGGGGTTGACGGGGTTGCCGGCGTCCGCATCAGCCGGCAGGCCGGACAGCCCGAAATGGGCATTCACGTGGACCGGGAGCGGGCGGCGAGCCTCGGCATACCGGTGGAGACCATCGCCCGCGGCCTGCAAGCGAGCCTGGGCGGCATCCGGGCGACGTTCTATCGGGAGGGCGGCAACGAATACAACGTGCGCGTTCGTCTCGGCGGCGACGACCGCGCCGACCTGGACGGGCTGTTGGATCAGAGCGTCTCCGACGGCTCGGGCCGGGTGCTGTCGCTCAAGAACCTGGTCCGTCTGGAGGAACGCCGCGGACCCATGTCGATCCAGCGCCTCAACCAGGAACGGGTGGTATCCATCTCCGGCGAGGTCTCGGGACGCGACATGGCCGGCGCCGTGGCCGAGATTCAGGCGGCGCTGGCACAGATCCCGCTGCCGCAGGGCATGGTCCTCCAGGTGGGCGGGGACTTCGAGGAACAGCAGAAGGCCTTCGGCGAGCTGCGGATCGGCCTGCTGCTGGCGTTGATCATGGTCTACATGGTCATGGCGGGCCAGTTCGAGCGCCTGCTCGATCCGCTGGTGATCATGTTCGCGGTCCCCTTCGCCGCCATCGGCGTGCTCGCATCCCTCCACGTGACCGGCACGAGCCTCAACGTCAACTCCTATATCGGCATCATCCTGCTGGTGGGCATCGTCGTGAACAACGCCATCGTGCTGGTGGACTACATCAACCTCAAGATGCGCGAAGAGGGCCTGAGCGTTGTCGACGCGGTGGTCCTCGCGGGCCGCACCCGTCTCCGCCCGATCCTCATGACGACCCTGACCACGGTCCTGGCGCTGGTGCCGCTGGCATTGGCATGGGGCGAAGGCGGCGAGATTCAGGCCCCCATGGCCCGGGTGGTGATCGGCGGACTGATCACCTCCATGCTGGTGACGCTGGTGCTGATCCCGGTGCTTTACGCGTCGGTCAAGGAGTACGCGTTGCGCTGGACGGCCGCCCGTGAACCGGAAGAAGTGAAGCGCAGCGCGTAGGACAGGGTGGGCGCCCTTCGACTTCGCTACGCGAAGCCTGTCCTGAGCTCGTCGAAGGGCTCAGGACGAACGGAATCTTTGTCGGGTCGGCGCCTTCCGACTTCGCTTCGCTAGGCTCACGACGAACGGGATCTTTGTCGGAATTTCTTGACTTACGGCTCGGTTGACAGAGTGGCCAAGGTGTACTAGTGTACTAGTACAGTCTAACGTCACTCAAGCACTACAATGGAAGACGGAACAGGAAGACCGAATATGGTGCTGATGGAGCAGCTTCGCTTCGGCTACGGCCGGGAGGAGCTTTTTCGCGATGTCGAGCTCGTTCTCGAGCCCGGCAACATCTACGGCCTGCTGGGCCTGAACGGGGCGGGAAAATCGACGCTGCTCCGGCTCATGACCGGGCTCCTGTTTCCCCGCTCGGGGCGAATTCAGGTGCTCGGGAGCGAACCCGCCCGCCGCCGGCCCGGATTGCTCTCCCGCGTCTTCGTGCTCCCCGAGACCATCCATGTTCCCGCGCTCACGGACCGGGCATTCGTCGCCCTGCGCTCCCCTTTCTATCCGGGGTTCGACCACGAACGGATGGCCCGCTACGTCGACGAGCTCGAGATCCCGGGCGGGCGGACGCTGCCGCATCTCTCGCACGGCCAGCAGAAGAAGTTCCTGCTCGCGTTCGGACTCGCGTCCGGCGCCTCGTTGCTGGTGCTGGACGAGCCGACCAACGGTCTCGACATTCCGGCCAAGGGGCTCTTCCGCCGCCTGGTCGCGGAAGCGCTGAGCGACGACCGGACGTTCGTGGTGGCCACTCACCAGGTGCGCGACGTCGAGTCGCTCATCGACCGTCTCGTCATACTCCACGAGGGGAAGGTCCTCTTCAACCAAAGCCTCGCCGCGGCCAGCGCCGGGCTGCGCACCGCGCGCGAACCGAGCCGGCCGGACGAGGACGCCGACGGACTCATCTATCTCGAGCCGGCGGTGGGCGGCTTCGCGACCGTGCGCCGGGACCGTGGCGCGGAGGACCACCTCCTGGACCTCGAGCTTCTCTTCAAGGCGGTCATCACGAACCCGGACGCCTGCGCCGGGATCCTTGGCACGGAGGAACGGGCATGAACGAGGTCTTCTCCCCGCAAAGGCTGCGGCTGCTGATCCGGGGCGACCTCGTGGCCGGCTACCGGTCCCTGCTGGTGGTCTCCGGCGCGCTCGCCGGCGTCATCCTGCTTGCCGCGCTCGCCACGCACGGAGGGGTTCTCCGCGACGGGGACTTCTACCGCCGCTGCTTCGGGCTCACGCTCTTCGTTTGGGGACTCATTGCTTCGAGCCGGGCGTTCCGGTCCCTGCACGACAGGACACGGAACGAGGCGTACCTCCTCATCCCGGCCTCGGCGCTGGAGAAGATGCTCGCCCGCCTGCTCGCGGTCACCGTCGGCCTCGTCGCGTACCTGTTGGTGTTCATCGGGTTCGTGTCGGTCGTGGTGGAGACGCTCAACCTTCTTCTCTACGGCGGCACCCCGGCATTCTTCGATCCCTTCCACCGCACCGTCTGGAGCGCGATCTTCGCCTACGTCATCCTCCAGTCGTTCTACTTCCTCGGCGGTGCGTGGTTCCGAAGAGCGCACTTCGTCAAGACCACGCTCGCCCTCACTCTCGCGGTCGCCGGGTTCGCGTGCTTCGCCGCCCTCACGATGCGAATCGTTTTCGCGGGCTACTGGCTGGGTGTCGGGGACGTGTTCTTCGTTCTGGAGCAGCTCGGCCGGGCGCGAGCGAGCGGCATCGGCGCCGTCGTTCCCGGGATCGCGCTCCTGCTGCCGCTGGCCTGCTGGTGGATCGCATGGCTTCGCCTGCAAGAGGCCCAGGTCAGCGATGGAGTTTAGCGAGCCCAAGGGCATCTACCTGCAGATCGCGGACCAGATCCGCGAACGGGTCCTCGATGGCGATTGGCGGGCCGGCGAGCGTATTCCGTCCATCCGGGAGTTGGCCGTCGAACTCGGCGTGAATCCCAACACGGTCACCAAGAGCTATCAGCGGCTGATGGAGCGGGGAATCATCTCGAGCCGAAGAGGGCTCGGCTACTTCGTGAGCGACGACGCCCGCGAGCAGGCATTGCGGGAGATGAAGGCGGAGTTCCTGCGTGATGAAGTGCCGAAGATCGTTCGAACCATGCAACTCCTGGGGATTGGGCCGGACGAGCTCGCCGCGCGCCTGGGTCCTTACGCCGACAGTTCCGACGAGACGGGAGAAGACACACCATGAAACCGAGCCAGAAAGTACTGTTGTCGATGGGAGGCGTCCTTGCCGTGGTCATCGTCGTGACCGCGGTCGCCGGGCGGGTCGCCCTTTCCCGAGATCATTTCGCGGTCGTGGAGGGCTCCCGGGTCTCCGAGAGCGCCGACCTGACCGGAGTCACCGAGGTCGAGATCGCCGGGGGGTTGCGGGTCAACCTCACCCGGGGAGACGAGTGGAAGCTCGAGGTCTCCGATCCCGGGAATCGGCGGGCGCACGTCCGGATGCACGTCTTCGGCAACCGTCTCCGACTGAGCGGAGGGTCGCGCGCATGGTGGCGGGAGGGCGGTGCGCCGAAGTCCGTGAGTATCGTCATGCCCGCGCTCGACGAGCTGGAACTCCGGGGCGGCGTCAGGATCGCGCTTTCGGGATTTCGGGGCGACCGCCTTGCCATCGACATCGCGGGGGCGGCGCGTCTCGAAGGACGCGACGGGCGCTACGACGGACTGGAACTGTCCGTCGCCGGAGCCAGCGCCGTCGACCTCCGGGGCATCCCGGTAACGGACGCCGAGGTCGATCTCAGGGGCGCCTCCGACGTGATCCTCACCATGAGCGGCGGGGCCCTGTCCGGGTCCGTGGCGGGGGCGGGGAGCCTCCGGTACTACGGCACGGTCTCCAAGGAGCGGGTCCGGGTCGCGGGCGTCACCCGAATCGTCCACCACCGGAAGTGAACGGGGTTCCGCCCGCGCCGGCCGGAATACCGGCCGCCGGCCGTGAGTGACGGAACATGGGTCCTTTACGCTCCTCCGGTGAGCTCCTGGTCCACGTGCCACATGGCGAGACAGTCGTCCTCGTTGTAGCGGACGGCCTTCTCGGCCAGGGAGCGGTCGCCGGTGTCGATGGAGTCCCAGTAGCACAGCAGCGCCTCGTAGGCGCCGAATCCCTGC
>JAPOQB010000782.1 GCA_026710965.1 Deltaproteobacteria bacterium
ACCGATGGATGGACAATGTCGAATCAGCAAGTACAACAATTGACCGACGGAAACGTGATGAACACATACGCGCGCTTCCCCATCGCGCTGGTGAGGGGGGAAGGAGCGCGGGTGTGGGACGCGGACGGTAAGGGATACCTGGACTTCGTCGCCGGTATCGCCGTCAACAGCCTCGGCCACTGTCATCCGGCCGTGGCCAAGGCGGTGTCGGAGCAGGTGCGGACCCTGATTCACGTCTCGAACCTCTATCACATCGAGCCGCAGGCGCGGCTGGCGAAGGCCCTCTGCGACCATTCATTCGCCGACCGGGTGTTCTTCTGCAACAGCGGCGCCGAGGCCAACGAGGCGGCCATCAAGCTGGCGCGCCGCTACGGCGCGGAGCAGGCCCAGGGCAGGAGCGAGATCATCACCGCCCTCAACTCGTTCCACGGACGTACCTTGGCCACCCTGACGGCCACCGGCCAGGAGAAGATCCGGCTCGGCTACGATCCGCTGCCGGCGGGATTCCGCTATGTGCCGTTCAACGACCTGGACGCGGTGGTGGACGCGGTCGACGAGCGCACCGCGGCGATCCTGGTGGAGCCCATCCAGGGCGAGGGCGGGGTGGTGGTGCCCGACGTGGCGTACATCCGCGGGCTGCGGCAGCTCTGCGACGACAAGCGCCTCCTGCTGATGTTCGACGAGGTCCAGGTGGGCATGGGACGCACCGGCCGGCTCTTCGGTTACGAGCACTTCGGCGTCGAGCCCGACGTCATGACTCTCGCCAAGGCGCTGGGCGGCGGGCTCCCGCTGGGCGCCATGCTGGCCCGGGAAGACGTGGCCAAGAGCTTCCCGCCGGGGTCTCACGCCTCCACTTTCGGCGGCAATCCGGTGGTGTGCCGGGCGGGGCTGGCGGTGATGGAGACGATCCTGGAAGCCGGGCTGGTGGAGAACTGCGAGGCCATGGGGAACGCACTGCGGCAAGGTCTGGAGGCGCTGGCGCAACGCTTCACCTTCATCCGCGAGGTGCGCGGCAAAGGGTTGCTCCTGGGGCTGGAAATGGACCGGGAGTGCGGGTCCATGGTCCAGGAATGCATGAAGGAAGGCTTGCTGGTGGTGCTGGCGGGTGCCAACGTGCTCCGTATGGTGCCGCCGCTGACCATCGGACAGGCCGAGGTGGACGAGGCGCTGGAGATTCTGGAGCGGGTGCTGGAGCGGGTGTAGCGGTCATGAAGAAACGGGACGTACTGACGTTGCGGGACCTCACGCGGGCGGATCTCGACGAGGTCCTCTCTCTCGCCGCGGTCCTCAAGCGGGAACGCAAGGAAGGACGGCAGCGGCCGTTGCTGGCGGGGAAGAAGCTGGCGCTGGTGTTCCAGAAGCCCAGCCTCAGGACCCGGGCCACCTTCGACATCGGCATGACCGAGCTGGGGGGCAGCACGCTGTTCCTGGGGCCGGACGAGGTACACTTGGGCGAGCGGGAGACGCCGGCCGATTGCGCGCGGGTGCTTTGCCGCCTGGTGGACATCATCACGGTGCGGACGTTCGCCCAGGAGATCGTGGAGGAGATGGCGAGCTTCGGTTCGGTGCCGGTGATCAACGCGCTGTCCGACCTCTATCACCCCTGTCAGGTGCTGGCCGACCTGCTCACCCTGCAGGAGTGCAAGGGTAGGGTCGACGGGCTCAAGGTGGTGTTCGTGGGGGACGGCAACAACGTGGCGCATTCCTGGCTGCTGGCGGCGGAGAAGCTGCCGTTCCGGTTCACGCTGGCCTGCCCCGAGGGGTTCGATCCCGACCCGGCGATCTTCGACTCGGTGGCGGCGGCGGGCGCGGACGTGTCCGTGACCCACGATCCGGCCGAGGCCGTGGCCGGCGCCGACGCCATCTACACCGACGTGTGGGCCAGCATGGGCCAGGAGGCGGAAGCGGGCTCCCGGCAGGACGCCTTCGCCGCCTTCCAGGTCAACCGGGAACTGCTGGCCCGGGCCAGGGACGATGCCGTGGTGATGCACTGTCTGCCGGCCCACCGCGGCGAGGAGATCACCGACGAGGTCATGGAGGGTGCGCACTCGGTGGTGTTCGACCAGGCCGAGAACCGCCTCCACGCCCAGAAGGCGTTGATGGTCTGGTGTCTTGGTGGACAGGACACTAGTCAACGGGGAGAGTCATGAAACCGAACAAGGTGGTGCTTGCCTACTCGGGCGGTCTCGATACGTCCGTCTGTCTGCGCTGGGTGAAGGAGACCTATGACTGCGAGGTCATCGCCTATTGCGCCGACGTGGGGCAGGAAGAGGATCTCGAGGAGGTGCGGCGCAAGGCGCTGGCCACCGGCGCCGGCAAGGTGGTGGTGGACGATCTCAGGGAGGTGTTCGTCCGGGACTACGTGTTCCCCATGCTCCGGGGCAACGCGGTGTACGAAGGTTCCTACCTGCTCGGCACCTCCATTGCCCGGCCGCTGATCGCCCGGCGCCAGCTCGAGGTGGCGCTGGCGGAGGACGCCGAGGCCGTGTCCCACGGCGCCACCGGCAAGGGCAACGACCAGGTCCGGTTCGAGCTGACCTACTACGCCCTGAAG
>JAPOQB010000783.1 GCA_026710965.1 Deltaproteobacteria bacterium
CGACAGCAAGATGGAGTTCGTCAATACGTGGCGCGACCACTACAAGCAAGTCAAGCCCATCCCCGCCAAGGTGCTCAAGGACGGCCCCGTGTTCGAGAACGTATTCGAGGACGGCAACATCGACCTGCTCAAGTTCCCCACCCCGAGGTGGCATGAACGGGACGGCGGCCGCTACATCGGCACCGGCAGCATCGACATCACCGCGGACCGGGACGAGGGCTGGACCAACTGGGGCACGTACCGGGTCATGGTCCACGATTCCGACACCGTGGGCTTCTATATCTCACCGGGCAAGCATGGCCGGATACACCGAGACAAGTACCAGTCTACCAACGAGTCCTTCAAGATGGCCATGTCCTTCGGGCATGATCCTCTGGTGTTCCTGGGAGGGAGCATCGAGGTGCCTTACGGGGTACCCGAGTACGACTTCATCGGCGGTCTTCGGGGCGAGCCGCTGGAGGTCGTCAAGGCGCCGTACTCCGGGTTGATGGTCCCGGCAAACGCCGAGATCGTCGTGGAAGGCGACGTGATCTTCGGCGAAGACCGCGTGGAAGGTCCGTTCGGGGAGTGGACCGGCTACTATGCCAGCGCCGAGCGAAACGAGCCCATCGTGAAGATCAAGCGGATGTACCACCGGAACGATCCCATCATCCTGGGTTCGCCTCCGGGCCGGCCCCCCTCCGAGCTGGGCTGGTACCGGTCGTACCTGCGTTCGGCGCTGATCTGGGACGAGATGGAAAAGGCCGGAGTGCCCGACGTCAGGGGCGTCTGGCTGATGGTGGCCGGAGGCAGCCGCCTGGTCATGGTCGTATCCATCAAGCAGCGCTACCCCGGACATGCGCGTCAGGCCGCCGTGGTGGCGTCCCAGTGCCATGCGGGCGCGTACCTGGGCCGCTACGTTATCGTGGTGGACGAGGACATCGATCCCTCCAACACCGACGATGTGATCTGGGCCATGGCGACGCGGTCGGATCCGGACTCCGACATCGACATCATCCGGCGGGCCTGGAGCGGACCGCTGGATCCGATCGTGCATCCCACGAAGAAGGGGTTCAATTCCCGCGCCATTATCGACGCCTGCCGTCCCTACGAGTGGATGAGTGAGTTCCCGCCGGTGGCGGAGTCTAGCCCGGAAGTGCTGGACGCCACCGCGAAGAAGTGGGGCAAGGTGCTGTTCAGCACCAATGGCACCGGTTCGTAGCCGCGGGCTGAACATCGCGGCTTCTATTGAGACGGCGGGCCTGTCACGATGGTGACGGGTCCGCCGTTTCTTTCCAGGCGAACGGTTTGACGTGGTCCCTGCGCGCCGGCGTGGAGAAGAGTCTTCAGTTCGCGCGTGTTCCGGACGGTCCTGCCGTCCACCCCGGTGATCACGTCGCCGCGCCGGAACCCGAGCCTTGCAGCGAGGCTGCCGCGTTCCACATGGGCGACCAACGTGCCCGCTCGCAGTTGCGTTCCGAACAGGCCCGCCAACTCGGGGGTCAGGTCCTGCATGTGCATTCCCATGATCCGTGCCGCGCTTTTCCCTTGGGGGAGCGCCGGAGCGTCAAGCCGCAAGCCTTGTTCCAGCACTTGCGGCGTGGCGTAGATGGGCGTCCCGGTCCGCAACGCTACGGCGATGGCGTCGCTGGGGCGCGAATCGATACGGATTCGCCGGCGACCCTTCCTGAGGGTCATGACCGCGATATAGGTCGTGCCCCTCAGTTCCGTGATGGTGACCCTTTCCGGTCTTGCGTCCAGGCTCTCGAGGAGATTCCGGATCAGGTCATGGGTATTCGGTCTGACGAATGGCTGTCCCTCGATGGCGCGGGAGATGGAGGCGGCTTCGGCCGGACCGATCCAGATGGGTAGCAATTGGCCGCCGCCGGCCAGGAGCACTACGGGCGTCTGGTTCACCGGATCCAGGACGACCCGCTTCACTTCCATGCGAACGGCCTGTTGAGGGGCGGCGATGCCCGGCAACGGCAGCAGGAAGCAGGTTCCGAACAGTACTCCCCGTAGCGCCGACGTGAGCGCGGCCGGAAAGCCTCGACGCGGTACCGGGATCGAGAGCTCCGGACACGGGTCTTCCATGGCTCGACCTTATCCAGCGTGCGCTCAAGGTGTCAACACTTCGTTTCGGGGCGGCCCTCTTCGACCCGGTAGCGACGCCGCCGCCATTGCCAATTTCCGTGTCAATGCGTATCAAGATGCGAGGTCCCCCGCATCTTGATACGCGGAATTCGTAGCGGTGCAGCCCATGACCATTGCCGTTCTGCCAGACAATTTGATCGATCGTATCGCCGCCGGCGAGGTGGTGGAGAGGCCGGCGTCAGTGGTGAAGGAGTTGGTGGATAACGCCCTCGACGCCGGCGCCACCGAGATTTCCGTTCTGGTGGACGGCAACGGCACCTCTCTCATCCGGGTCAACGACGACGGCGAGGGGGTGCCGTTCGATGAGGTTACCCTGGCGTTCGAACGGCACTCCACCAGCAAGATCCGAAGCGAGGCGGATCTGGCGGAGATCGCCACCATGGGCTTCCGGGGGGAGGCCCTGCCCAGCATCGCTTCGGTCGCCGTCGTGGAGATGGTGTCGCGTCCCGCTTCGCAGGAATCGGGATGCCGGTACCGTGTCGAGAACGGACGCAAGGGAAGCCCCGTGGCCGCGGGCTGCCCTGTCGGCACCACGGTGGAGGTCCGGGACCTGTTCTACCATGTCCCGGCCCGGCTCAAGTTCATGAAATCCCCGCGTACGGAGATCAAGTACGTGAGCGAGGTGGTCAACCGGGTGGCGCTGGCGCACCCGTCCGTGCACTTTCGTCTCCATCACGGCGGCAAGAGACTTGCGGACTACGCGGCCACCACACGGCTAGAGGATCGCGTGCGGCAGGTCTTCGGCGACGCCGGCAGCGAACTGGTGCCGTTTTCGTTGACCCGGGAGCATCTGCGCTGCACGGGTTTCGCCAGCCGGGCCCCCCAGTCCTTTGGCAACACCCGGTACATGGTCACCTTCGTCAATGGCCGTTTCGTGCGGGACAAGCTGCTGACCCACGCCATGCTGAAGGCCTACGACACCTTGCTCATGAAGGGACGCTATCCCGCTACGCTGCTCTACCTCGAGCTGCCCCATGGCTACGTGGACGTGAACGTACACCCGGCCAAGACCGAGGTGCGTTTCCGCCGTCAGTCCGAGCTCTACGAGACGGTCCTGTCCGCCGTCCGCGGCGGCCTGAGGGCCGCGGCCGGAGATGGCCCGCTGTCGCCCCCGCCCGGGGCATCGGACCCGCCCGGGCCGTATCCGCAGGCGCCCGGCCACCAGGCGGTGCGCGAGCCGGGACCGGCATACGACGCCGCAAGCCTCTCGCCGGGCCTTCCCCTGGAGCCTCGCCGTCCGGCCCTGGCCGGCGGCCCTGGATTCCAGCCCCGGGAAGCCCGGGAGCAGGGCGAGGAGGGGCGGTTCTCGTCGCTCACCGTCGTCGGACAGGTGCTGGGTTGTTACATCCTCTGTCACGGCGCGCCGGGTATGGTGCTCATCGATCAGCACGCCGCCCACGAGCGTGTCGCGTACCAGCGCATGCACGAGGACCTCGAACGAGGCCGCATCGAAAGACAGGAGCTGTTGATGCCGCAGCTTCTGGAACTGCCGGTGACCGAGGCTCTGGTCCTCGAGGAGCAACTCGGCGCCCTCGAACGGGCCGGTTTTACGCTGGAGGCCTTCGGGCGGAATACTTTCTCCCTGAGGGCGGTGCCGGCGCTCCTGGCGGAAGGCGACTACCGCGACGCCGTGCGCGCCATGATCAGCGAGCTGGCCGAGACGGGCGGGACCGCGGAGTTGCACCAGGGATTCCAGGAGCGTCTCATGAGCATCGCGTGCCATGGCGTGATCCGGGCCAACCGGGCGCTCGAGATGGAGGAAATGAAGGCACTCCTCAACGAACTCGACGAGACCGAGTTCGCCACCCAGTGTCCCCATGGCCGGCCCGTCATGGTCCAGTTCAGCCGCGGCCAGTTGGAGCGCATGTTTCGGCGCGCCTAGGAGCCTGTCGGTTTTGTTCGCCCTTCGACTTCGCTCCGCGAAGCCTGTCCTGAGCTTGTCGAAGGGCTCAGGGCGAACGGAATCTTTCTTCAGTATTCCCCAACTTGACCGTTCGCCCTGAGCGTAGCGAAGCGAAGTCGAAGGGCGCCGACCCATGTCGCAGGGAGTTTTCGACAACCCGCCGGAGCCTCGCATGGCCGCCATGAATCCCAAACCCAGGATCCTGCTGCTGGTGGGCCCCACCGGGGTCGGCAAGACCGACCTGGCGCTGGCGCTGGCGGAACGGTTCGACGCCGAGATCGTGAGCGCCGACTCGATGCAGGTGTACCGCTACATGGACATCGGGACGGCGAAGCCGACGCCGGCCCAGCAACGGCGCCGGCCGCACCATCTGCTCGACGTGGTCGATCCCGACGAGAGCTTCCATGCGGCGCTCTTCCGGGAACGGGCGCTGGCAGCCATGGAGAAGGTGCGGGGACGGGGCCGGAACGTGCTGGTGGCCGGCGGCACCGGCCTGTACGTGAAGGCGCTGACCCGGGGCCTGTTCGCCGGGCCGGGCCGGGATGCGGCACTCCGGGCCGACCTTGAGCAAGCCATTGCGGAACACGGTTTGGAGCCTCTTTTCGAACGCTTGAGGCGGGGGGATCCAGCCGCCGCCGACCGCATACACTGCCGTGACCGCACCCGTATCGTCCGGGCCCTGGAGGTGTTTCACGGCACCGGGAAGCCGCTGAGTCAGTGGCAGCGCGCGCACGGATTCGGCGACCGGCCCTTCGACGTGCTGGGGGTGGGGTTGGAAAGGCCGCGGGGGGAACTGTACGAACGCCTCGACCGCCGTTGCGAGCGGATGATGGCGCACGGTTTGTTGGAGGAGGTCCGGAGCCTGCTGGAGCGGGGCTATGTCCCGACCCTGCGCAGCATGCAGAGCGTTGGCTACCGTCAGGCGGTTCAGTGCCTGGCGGGGCACTTGAGCGAGAGCGAGGCGCTGTCGTCAATGCAGCAGGCCACCCGCCGGCTCGCGAAACGGCAGCTCACCTGGTTCCGCGCCGACCCGAGCGTGCATTGGCTGCACCCGGACCGGATCGACACCCTCGGCGAGTTGTGCAAGCGCTTTCTGGAGGGCGACGCAGTTGACTAGGTTCGGGTTTGATGTTAGCAGCCGTGGACATGACCGGATCCACGAAATGCGTCCGCCATCGCGATGATCTCGCCGGTCTGCGGCCGCGGCCGGCCGGAGGGCCCTTTTCCTGATGAAATCGGCCGATTTCGTGGAGGCCCGGCGAAGGCTCGAGGCCAAGCCCCAATCCACCGGCGAAAAGCTCACCACCCTGGCACAGGCCGTCCAAAGGGTCCAGGACGGCGACCACATTGCCATCGGAGGGTGCCTCTTCTCCCGCAGCCCGCTGGCGGCGTTGCTGGAGGTGCTGCGGCAGCGGCGACGCGGCCTGACCCTGTCGCGCAACCTGATGTGCTACGAGGGCGAGCTGTTCATGGCGGCTGAGGCGGTGGACGGGCTGATGACGAGTTGGTTCGACATCGCACTGCCCTGGGGACTCTCCATCAAGCTGCGCGAGGAAGTGGAAGGCGGGCGCATCCGGTTCGAGGAGTGGAGCCACCTGGGACTCGGACTGCGCTACCGCGCCGGCGCCATGGGCGTTCCTTTCCTCCCCACCCTGACCATGCTGGGGTCGGACCTGATGGGCGTCACCGACACCAGGACCATGCAATGCCCGTTCACCGGGGAGACCCTGTGCCTCGTGCCGGGCCTCTTCCCGGAGGTGGCGCTGATCCACGTGCACCGGGCCGACCGCTTCGGCAA
>JAPOQB010000785.1 GCA_026710965.1 Deltaproteobacteria bacterium
TCCAGCCGCAGGACGTCGGTGGGGCAGGTCTCGACGCAGACGCCGCAGCCGGTGCACGCCTGGTGGTTGATCTCAACGAGCGGCACTCTTGTCCTCCTGGTTGCGGAAAACGAGGTGCAGGTTCTGCGTCGGCCGCACCGGATGGGGGTCGTGCCAGGATTCGGGCAGGGGCTCGTCCCAGAGCCTCAGCGTGCCGTCCTCCTGCTTCAACACCACCATCTTGACCCAGTTCACGTTGTCGATGACGGGGTAGTCCTCGCGGATGAAGGCGACACGGCTTTCGGTGCGGTAGCGGTAGGCGCGCAGCGTCGCCTCCAGCACCTGTACGTACTGGGCGAGGCCCCACACCTTGGCCAGCTCGTGGGGGTTCCCGGCCATGAGCCGGGGCACGTCGTGCTCCCGAATGTCGCGGAGCTCGCCCAAGGCGGCGTCGAGGCGGTCGGCGTGGAGCACCAGCCCGACCTTCTCCATCAGGAGCTCGCCGAGCCGGCGATGGACCGGATCGAACTCCACGCCGTCCCGGCGGTGGAGCGGCTCGAGGATCTCCGCGGTCACCCGCTCGACCTGCTCCGCCGGCGGCTGCGCCTGCTCCGCCGACTCCATGGCCGCGCCGGCGGCCCGGCCGGTCCAGTCGCCGGTGACGGAGCAGAAGGGCAGGTTGCCGCCCGGGAGATAGGTCATGTCGGTGCAGGTGCCGGCGGCATAGAGCCCCGGCACCGTGGTCTCGCCCCGTTCGGTGACCCGGGCGCCGGCGCCGAAGATGCCGCTGGTGCCGGCCACCTGGAAGGTGTAGGGCACCGGTGTCTCCGTAAGGTCGCCCACCATGGCTTCCTGGTTGTTGACGACGATGGGGATCACGCGCCGGATGAGCTGCATCCGCTCCGGCGAAACCTCCCGTAAATCCATGGCAGGGACCTGCCCCTTTTCCTTCTGGTGCGCGATGGCGAAGTACAGCAGCGCCCGCTGGGTCATTTCCATGCGCTTGGGGTCGTAGTCCTCCAGGAAGCGCCGGCCGTCCTTGTCCACCCACTTGGCCCCCGACGGCATCAGCGACTCCAGGCCGGGAGCGGAGAGCGCGTTGTCCGGATTCAGGTTGATGCCCCCCAGCTCCAGCCGCGACAGTTCCGCGCCGGCGCGCATCATCATGGCGATGCCGTCGCCGGAGAGGTCGATGGGCATGTAGCCCAGCGTGCTTCCGGGCCAGGGGTAGGGGAACTTGTAGGGGCCGGTGCACACGACGGTGGCCTTGGCGACGATCTCGTGGACCTCGCCGGTGCGGGTGTGGAATCCGGCCGCGCCGACCACGCGCCCCGCGGTGGGCAACTGGCCGTCGGAGGTCAGCAGCTCCGTCAGCGCCACCCGGTTCAATACCTCGACGCCGTTTCCGACCACCCCCGAGCGCACCGCCATCATCATCTGCGGGCCGCCTTCGGCCATCCACAGGCCGTTGGCGAAGGAGCGCCCCGGAGCGCCCATGCGGACGATCTTCCGGCCCTCCCTGACCCAGTTCACCCCCCAGCGGTCCATGAGCAGCACGTGCTCGTGCATGACCGGGAGCGACCTGGCCACCAGCGGCTGGTTCACCAGCGGTCCGCCGAAGGCCCGCATCCATTCGTCCTTGTCGTCGCCCGGCATATAGGCGGGATAGACGCCGGACGCCAGCGCGCTGCAGCCGCTGCGGCCGAAGTAGGAACGGTCCACCAGCAGCACCCGCGCCCCCGCCTCCCGCGCCCGGTAGGCCGCGAACGCCCCGGCGATGCCGCCGCCGATCACCAGCACATCGGTTTCCAGCCGAACAGCCATCGGGGGATATTAGACAGGGGAGGGTGATTGTTCAAGGTGTAACGGCAACCGGGCCGGTTGCGCCCTCGTTGGCGCACCTGTCGACATTTGCCGAAACGAGTTGCTGTTTGCCGGCAAAGCACCTACGTTTTAACGAGGTCGCGAGTTGTTGACCAGGAGATTCCGAACGAACGACATGCTGGAATACCGAGGCTGCTCGGGGTCGATTCTCTACAGCGAAGAGGACGAGACTTTCCACGGCCGTTTGACGTTTATGCGCGATCTCGTGACTTATGAAGGCAAGGATTCGGAGAGCCTGAAGCGAGCGTTTCGCGAGGCCGTGGATGATTATTACAAGCTTCGCGAGCAACAGGGAATCGAATGAGGAGCAGGAAATGGGCCTGACGAACGCGAAGATCCAATTGCGAAATCCAAGACGTCCTGAACTGGAAGCGGTGGACATCGACGCGCTGGCGGATACCGGGGCGGTCCATATGTGCATTCCGTTGCACATACAAATGCAGTTGCAACTGGACGAAGCCGAAGCCAAGGAGGTGACCTTGGCGGATGGAAGCCGGAAACTTGTTCCCTACGTGGGGCCCATCGAGCTGCGTTTCAGGAACCGCATCGGTTTCACCGGCGCTCTCGTCATGGGAGATACGCCTTTGCTGGGAGCCATCCCGATGGAAGATATGGATCTCGTCGTCGTGCCGAAGACACGAGAGGTCATCATCAATCCGCTCAACCCGAATATCGCGACCTCCGTGGCGAAGTGACCCGGACGATGGACGTTCCCGCGGAGGACACCCGGGAAACTCCGATACGATGGCCAACGAGGAGAGAGGGCTGACATGAGCACGATACTGGGAAGCGGTGCGTTTCGTTACGAGGTTCAGGATGGTTGGGCGCAGTTGCCGGAGGGCATGGCCTTCAAGGAGGTTGCGGGGGTGGGGGTGGACAAGGACGACAACGTCTACTGCTTCACCCGAGGCGAGCATCCGATGATCGTCTTCGACAGGGACGGGCGCTTCCTGCGCACCTGGGGCGAGGGGGTGTTCGCCCGCGCCCACGGCGTCACCATGGGTCGGGACGACACGATCTTCTGTACCGATGACGGCGACCACACGGTGCGGAAGTGTACGCTGGACGGCAAGGTATTGATGACCCTGGGGGTGCCGGGCAAGGCCGCGGCGTTTCAGGAAGGGGACCCGTTCAACCGCTGCACCCACGTGGCCTTCTCGCCCCAGGGCGAGATCTACGTCTCGGACGGCTACGGCAACTCGCGGGTGCACAAGTACTCGCCGGACGGCAAGCTGCTGTTTTCGTGGGGTGAGCCCGGCACCGATCCGGGCCAGTTCAACCTGGTCCACAACATCTGCACCGATCGGGACGGCTGGGTCTACGTGGCCGACCGGGAGAACCACCGCATCCAGGTGTTCGACGGCAAGGGGCGGTTCGAGACCCAGTGGTGCGACAACCTGCACCGCCCGTGCGCGCTGTACATGGAGAACCTGGACAACGGCGCCTCGCCGGTCTGCTACATCGGCGAGTTGGGCCCGGGCACCTCCCAGAACGGCGCCTATCCCAACATCGGCCACCGCATCGTCATCCGCGACGGCGAGGGCGTGGAACTGGCGCGCTTCGGCGATCCCGTCATGGGCGAGGGGCCGGGCCAGTTCATCGCCCCCCACGGCATCTGCCTGGATTCGAAGCGGAACCTCTACGTGGCCGAGGTGTCCTGGACCATCATGGGCCGGCGGCTGGAGCCGCCGCGGGAGATGCGCAGCCTGCAGAAGCTGGTGAAGCTGGACTGACCTCGCCGCCCGGCCGGGGACCCGTATCGGGTCAGGCGCCTTACGGACACGGGCGGGCCGGCCCACAACCCTGTCGTCGCCTCGGCGTGGCTACGGGTAGGGGCGACCGGCGGTCGCCCTCTCGGATTAGCCGCTCCCGGACGTGCCCTCCCGCGGCTCGTCCTCGTGCGCCACCGGAGGCAGGAGCCAGGGGATGGCCAACCCCACCAACAGCGCGCCGACGCCGCCGATGAGGTACGGCGCGTTGGCATTGACGTTGTCGAGGATCCAGCCGGCCGCGGTGTTGGAGGCGATGCCGCCGATCCCGAGCCCCACCATGGCCACCAGCCCCTGGGCGGTGGACCGCAGCCGTCCGGGGGCCACCCGGTCCACGTACAGCGGACCGCCCATCATCAATCCCGTCACCATCACGCCGTGCAGCATCTGAACCGGATAGATCCAGTAGGGGTTGGCGGTGAGGCCGCAAACCGTCCAGCGGACGCCGCCGGCCAGCACTCCGGCGGCCAGCAGCCCCCGCGCGCCGATGCGCTTGAGGCCCATGCCGGTGCCCATGATCAGGGGGATCTCGACGATGAGCATGAGGATCCACATGGTCTGGACCGTCTCCAGGGTGCCGCCCTGGGCGCGGACGTACACCGGCAACAGTCCCATGGGGCCGGTGACGAAGAGGTAGGCGCCGAAGGTGAAGAAGAGCAGGCGGCGCATGGGAGCGCTGCGAAGGAGCGTCCGCCACTCGCCCCGTCCGGCCCTGAGCGACACGAGGCCCCCCTTTGGGAGGGCGAGGGCCAGGGCCGAGGCCAGCAGGACGATGACGGCGGTGCCCAGGAACATGGCTCCCAGGCCCGGTTCCGAGGGGCCGCCCGGCACGGGGCTGAGCCCGCGCCATTGCTGTACGCGGTCCAGCGCCACCGGGAAGACCAGCACCGAGCCCAGGAAACCCACGGTGCCCCAGGCCCGGGCGAAGCCGTAGGCGTGGGGTCCGGAGTGACGGAACGCCGCCAGCGCCACGGAAACCGAAAGGGGAATCACCGGGGTTGAGAAGAAGGCCAGGAAGATGGCGGCCAGGAGAATGAAGACGAACCCTTGGGCCAGCCCCAGCAGCACGAAACCCGCGGCGGCCACCATGGACAGGAAAGCGACGATGCGGCTCCGGGCGCCGGTGCGGTCGGCGACCTGGCCCCAGAACGGCTGCGCGACGATGCCCACCAGCGGCATGACCGACAGGATCAGGCCCAGTTGGGTCCCGCTCAGCCCGGCGTTCTCCTTGAGGTAGAGGCTGTAGTAGGGGAAGAAGACGCCAAGCGCCCCGAAGAAGGTGAACCAGAACAGGGATATGGAGATGCCAGGGCGCCCGAAGGTCATGGAGCGGAGTCTAGCTGTTCGTTCGATTATTTGTGAGGGACGGCCCGGACCGGGTCCGGGCACGGAATGAAACTTGGTCTGTTTTCCTATAGAGTGTGACGCAGCAAAAACCTGTTCACGGGAGGGTGACATGGCGAGACTCAAGCACATTGCGATCAGGACCCGCGACGTGGCCAAGACGGCGGCGTTCTACAAGGAGGCGTTCGACCTCCAGGAGGTAGGCAAGGGCCGGAGCGGCGTCTACCTGTCCGACGGCCACATCAATATGGCGATCCTGAACCTGAGAACGCCGACGTCGCCCGCGGGCGTGGAGCATTTCGGCTTCCAGGTGGACGACCTCGAGAAGGCGGTAGGGCGGGTCACCGAGTTGGGCGGCGGGCAGCTTACGGACATGACGCGGATCAACCCCACGGACCCGGCTCATCCCCAGTCCTACTTCGAGGTCAAGGTCACCGGCCCGGAGGAGCAGGAGATCGACGTGTCCGACACCGGATGGGTGGGCGCGCCCCGAGAGGACTAGACGGTTTCTCGTGAGCGACGAAAAGCGGAAGAGCACGGGCGAGTTGTTCGAGGAGGTCGTCGGGGTCATGGCACGGTTGCGCGGCGAGGGCGGGTGCCCGTGGGACCGGGAGCAGACCCACGCGTCGTTGAAGCGGTACGCCCTGGAGGAGACCTACGAGCTCCTGGAAGCCATTGACGAAAACGACGACGCGGGCATGCGGGAGGAGCTGGGCGACGTGCTGCTGCAGGTGCTGTTCCATGCCCAGATGGCCGGCGAGGACCGGCGGTTCGCCATCGACGAGGTGATGACCGGGCTGCGGGACAAGCTGGTGCGGCGGCATCCGCACGTCTTCGGCGACGAGGAGGCAACGGACTCGGGGGCGGTGCTGCGGAACTGGGAGAAGATCAAGGCGCTCGAGAAGCCCGCGAACGGTGCGCAGGGGCACTCCCTCTTCACCTCGGTGCCCCGGGCCATGCCGGCCCTGGCGCGGGCCCAGCGTATCGGCGACAAGGCCGCCGGCGTGGGGTTCGATTGGCCCGCCGTGGAGCCGGTGTGGCGCAAGATCGAGGAAGAACTCGGGGAGCTCAGGGAGGCGGTGGGAACCGGTCGGGTCGAGCGTATGGAGGCGGAGCTTGGCGACCTGCTGTTCTCGGTGGTCAACTTGAGCCGGTTCCTGAAGGTCCAGGCCGAAGAGGCGCTGGAGGGTACCATCGGACGCTTCCAGAAGCGCTTTGCCCATATCGAGCGGGCGCTTGCCGGCAGGGGCAAGACCGTGAGCGAGGCGTCGTTGGAGGAGATGGATGAGCTGTGGGAGCAGGCCAAGGCCCTCGGCGAAGACGGGAAGGCGACGTAGAGAAACCGCCGCCGGTTCACAGATGATCCCTGACGACCGCCCACGCCAGGAAGGCGCCGGCCCCGGTCAAAAGAGCTCCCGAGACGGCGTGCACGTAGGGCTCCATGCGGGCCGGCAGGAAACGCCTGCCGCGGCTCACGAGATACACCACCAGGATGTTCATGGTGCCGGCCCCGAGCCAGAATCCGGCGGGAAACGACAGTGCCCCTTTCAGGCCCTGGGCCTCGAACCCCTCGCGCACAAACGCGAACCCGACGGTGCCCCAGAAGAAATAGGCATAGGGATTCATGAGTTGGGTCAGGACGCCTTTGAGGAATGGCGGCAGGCTTCTCGACCCGCGGTGGCGGCCCGGGGCGACGGCCGCCGATCCGGCGCGGAAGGACTGGACTCCCAGCCAACACAGAAACGCGCCGCCGGCGATGCCGATGGCCATGGCGCCGGCGCCCGACGGGATGGAGGACTGGAGCACCATCACCAGCGGCAGCATGACGCAGGCATCCACGCACATGGGGGCCAGCGCCGTCTGCGCGCCCGGCCACGCCCCCCTGCGGAGCGTCTCGGTGGCGATGAGCGCCAGGATGGGTCCCGGCATGGAGGCGACCGAGAATCCCATCGCGTAGGCCAGCAAGAGACTCATGGCGAGAGCGTAGCAACGCGCTGCCTCGAACAAAACAATTCCGGGGCGTGAATGCTTGCGTGCCGGCAGGAATCATCCAACGCAACTCAGGGAGGACTACCGATGAGCCACAAACATATCGTCCATATCGACGACATCCCGTCCGAGCCGCTGCCGACTCCGGAGGGGACGTCTTTCGGCGGCTTGCGGCAGCGCGTCGGCGTCGCCGTGGGCGCGCAGAAGCTGGGTTACGGGCTCTTTACCGTTCCCCCGGGCAAGACCGCTTTCCCGATTCACGTCCACACCCTCAACGAGGAGCTGATCCACATCCTGGAGGGGGAGGGGACGCTACGGTTCGGGGACGAGACCGTGGCGGTGCGCGCCGGCATGTTCATCGCCTGCCCGGGGGGCGTGGAGCTGAGCCATCAACTCGTGAACACGTCGGACGCGGATTTGCGCTACCTCTGCGTGAGCACGATGCAGTACCCGGACATCGTCCACTACCCGGATTCCGGCAAGGTCGGCGTCTACGCCGGACCCGGCGTGTCCAGCCAAAAGCCGTTTCGCGGCATCTACAAGAAGGGGACCGAGGTGCCGTACTTCCAGGACGAGACCGGGCCCGAGGGCGGGAAACGGTCGTGAGCCCGTTCCGCACGGTGTTCCTGGACGCGGCGACTTTCGGCGTCATCTCCCTGGCCCGGTTCGAGGAGGCCGGCGAGTGCGTCACCCACGAGCTGACGGAGGCGGAGGAGTTGCCCGGGCGGCTCGAGGACGGTCAGTGCGCGGTGATCAACAAGTTCGTCCTCGACCGGCCGCGGCTGGAGCATCCCTCGGCCGCGAAGCTCCAGCTCATCGCCGTGGGCGCCACGGGCACGGACAACGTCGACATCGCCTGCGCCCGGGAACGCGGCATCGCCGTGTGCAACGTCCCGGGCTACGCCACCGCCGCGGTGGCGCAGTACACCCTGGCGCTGATCCTCGAGCTGGCCACCCAGGCGGCGCGGTACGCCCAGGGGACCCGCATGGGCCACTGGCAGGAAAGCACGATCTTCACCCGCCACGACTACCCGAGCTTCGAGCTTCAGGGGCGGGTGCTGGGCATCGTCGGCTATGGCAACATCGGCCGCAAGGTGGCGGAGATGGCCCGCGTCTTCGGACTGCGGGTGATCATTGCCGGCCGGGTGGGAGAGGACGGGCAGCAGCCGGACCGGTTGCCGGTGGAAGAGGTGCTGCGGCAGGCCGACTTCGTGAGCCTGCATTGCCCGCTGACGCCTCTCACCGAAGGCTTCATCAACCCGCACACGCTGTCCCTGATGAAGCCCACCGCCTACCTGGTGAATACCGCGCGCGGCGGCCTCGTCGAGGAAGCGGCCTTGATCGAGGCGCTGGAACAGGACTGGATCGCCGGCGCGGCCCTGGACGTCATCTCCCAGGAACCGCCGGATGAAGGCCATCCGATGATGGAGGCGGCGGCTCGGCTGGACAACCTGCTGATCACCCCGCACTGCGCCTGGGCGGCCCGGGAGACGCGCCAACGGCTGATGGACGAGGTGTTCGAGAACATCGAGGCGTTCCGGCGCGGCGAGCGGCGGAACCGGGTGGACTAGCCTTCCGGAAAGGCCTCCGGCGATTCCCGCGCTGCAGGCTGGTTCTTTCTACCGGCTGGTGATCAGGACCGCTCCGCCCAGCAGCGACAGCGCCCCGAGGACGATGGGGACCGTGATTCTCTCGAGGTCCCGCAGGAAGATCGCGCTGAAGATGAGGGAAAAGAGCGGGGTGGTGTTGAGCAGCGGGATCATCACCGAGACGTCGCCGAGGTTCAGGGA
>JAPOQB010000788.1 GCA_026710965.1 Deltaproteobacteria bacterium
CGCGACTCTCGCTTCGAGAGTGGTAACCTCGCGTCCCCGTTGCTGCAGGTCCTGCGTCAGGGTGGTATTGTCCGCCTCTACGCGTTGCTTCTCGCGGTTCAGTTCCTCGTGTTCCTCGATGGAGACGCATGAGGCGAGGGACATGAACAGTGCCACCAGAAGGCAAAGGGTTTTGGTGTGGTACATCATGCCGGTCATCCGTGTTCCGGGCGTTACCCGCCGTAGCCGCGTGGACCGTGGTCCGTCGTGGCACATGCCGCGATCACGCCAAAGTTATAAAAGAGTTAAGTACCTATCAGACTTGGGCGGCTACAAGCAACGAAAAAACGCCATGAAATTTTGACCCATCTCCACACGCCGAAAGAGCCTCCGACGGCCCCTGGATGGGCGTCACGGGACGATTGACACTAGATGACTTGTCGCGCGCGCAGCCCCTCGATGGCGTCTACGCCGTAGCCCAGGCTCTGCAGGATTTCATCGGTGTTCTCGCCGAGCATGGGCGGGGGGGTCGGAGTCTCCGGCGGCGTCCGGCTCATGTTGACGCCGCTGCCCACCAGCTTCACCTTGCCCATCTCGGGGTGCTCCACCTCGATGGGGAAGCCGTACTGCCGCACCTGCGGATCGTTGAACATGTCCTCGAGGTTGTTCAACGGGGTGGAGGGGACGTCGTGCTCTTCGAGCTTGCGCAGCCACACGTCGCGGGAGTCCTGG
This sequence comes from Deltaproteobacteria bacterium, assembly GCA_026710965.1. Classification (GTDB taxonomy): domain Bacteria; phylum Desulfobacterota; class Binatia; order UBA9968; family JAJDTQ01; genus JAJDTQ01. The sequence goes on from JAPOQB010000788.1 coordinate 712, forward strand.
CCGAAGATGGCCTGGAGCTCCTCTTCCAGCAAGTCGTGGTGGTCGGTGCGGCCTTTCTTGTCCACGAATCGCGGGTCTTCGGCCCACTCGGGTTTGCCCACCACTTCCACGAGGCCGAGCCAGAACTTGTCGGGTGAGGACAAGTGGACGACGAAGGGTTTGCCGTCCCGGTCCACGAATGCAAAGACCCCGGCGGTGTGGGTGCGGTCGGCCCGGCTGGGCACCACGCCGGTCTCGAAGTAGCGGGCGCAGTTTTCCGCGGTAAAGGATACCGACGCGCGCAACAGGGACGTTTCGATGATCTGTCCCTCGCCGGTCATCATCCGGTTCACCAGCGCCGCCAGCACGCCGTAGCAGGCGTAGACGCCGGTGAGGTGGTCGGACAGGGAGATGCCCATGCCCTTGGGCTGGTCGGGATCCGTGAGCAGGCTCAACAGCCCGCTCATCCCCTGGCCGACGGTATCGAACCCGGGCCGGTCACGATAGGGTCCGTCCTGGCCGAAGCCGGAAATAGAGCAGTAGACGATCCGGGGGTTCAGCGCGCGAATCGTGTCGTAGTCCAGGCCGCGACGGGCCATGACGCCCGGGCGGTGGTTCTCGATGAGCACGTCGGACTCGGCCGCCAGCCGGCGGCAGATGTCTCGGCCCTCCTCGCTGCGGATGTCCAGCGTGATGCTCTTCTTGTTCCGGTTCAGGCTGCAAAAGGTGGCCGAGTAGAGCCGCTCGCCCCAACCGCGGAACGGATCGCCCTTTTCCCGGTCTTCGACCTTGATGACCTCCGCGCCCAGGTCCGCCATGAGCATGGAGGCGAACGGCCCCGTCACGAAGCTGGACAGCTCCAGAATCTTGATGCCTTCGAGTGTTCCCGCCATGGTGTCAAGCCTCGATGTGGATGTCCCACAGGTCTTCCTCGCCGCCCAGTTCCGGACAGTAGACGTCCACCTGGAGCAGCGTGGCGCAGCCGGGACAGATGTATTCGTGGTACCTTCCCAGATAGCCGTCGCCCGATACCGGATGCTGGCCGCCGATCTCGTCCAGCTCGACGACGCGCTTGAGGCAGCGTTTCTTGTAGTTCCCGTCGGTGCCGCCGAAGTCAAAGTCGCAGCGCATGCAGCGGATCCGCTTCCCGGCGCCGTTCTGCACGACTTCCAGCGTCTCGTGAATCCGCGCCAGCGGCTGCCCTTCCACGGTCTTCCCATCCGGAGCCGCGCCCGGCGTTACCGGCGCCGCCTGCTCGAGCCGTGCCGTCCGTATGGCGTTCCGCTGTTCCTCGGTCGCCGGTTCGTCCACCTCGCCGTCCTCCCGGCGCAGCACGACGCCGTAGAACCGCCGCGCCGATGCTTCGGTGGACACGCCGACCCGGACGTCCCGGGCCACCGCCGCCGGGTTACGGTCCAGCGGATCGCCATAGCCGCCGCCGCTCTGGACGTAGTCGCTCAGGAGCGTGAACTCGGGCAGCGACACACGGCCGGGGGCGCCCTCCGGAATCAGCGCCTTGCCCCAGTCGTCGGCCTCGATCTGGTCAAGCCGGGCGGGGTAGTTGCCCGCCGCCAGACGCTCCACGATGTCGCTTTCGGTGAGGAAGATGGCGCGGATCCCGCCGGGGCCGGTGGGATGTCCGCCGAACAGTCCATAGGCCCCCTGCGGTATCCAGCCGTAGGGCTTGAAGTCGGTGGAGAAATCCTGGGAGCCGTACACCATGAAGATCCGGTAGGTGCCGACCCCGCCGCGGTATTTGCCGAATCCGGAGCCGTCGGTGTTGTGGTTGCGGGAGAAATAGAGCAGCGGATACTGCATCTCCGTGCGTTCGACGTCGCTGATCCCTCCCGACGGGATGTTCATGTGGCCGCCGGTGTTGACGCCGTCGTGCAACGGCGTGGCGCCGAGGCCGCTGCCGTGGATGTCGTAGATGCCCATGGCGGTGCGGACACCCTCGCGGTTGTGACCGGCGGGGATGTAGCCCGGGCCGCCCTCGTACCAGGTGGCGTACCACGAGGCCGGGACGTCCTGGTGCCGGCCGGCCGCGTACAGCATCTTGCCGGCGGCCTCGCACGTTGCCGCCACCAGGATGCCGCCCACCACCGGGGCGGCGGCGCAGGCCGCCGGGAACCGGCAGTTCAGCACCGATCCCTCCGGCACCACGAGATCGATGGGAGCCCACTTGCCGTCGCTCCAGGGGACGTCCCAGAAGAGCGTGTTGGTGATGGCGACGCCGATCAGCGCCCGGGTGCTGGGAAAGGTCGAGTTGACGTCGCTGCTGGTCTGGGGGCTGGTGCCGGTGGTGTCCAGCGTCAACTGATCCCCCTTCTTCGTGAGCGTGCTCATAATGCGGAGCGGAGCGGCCTTGCGGGTCTTGGTGTCCAGAAACGTCAGGTAGGTGCGTCCGGTCCAGGTGCCGTCCGGGAGGGACCTGAGCTTGGCCCGCGCCGCCGCCTCGGTGTCGGCAATGATCCGGGCGCCCGCGGCCTGGACGAATTCCAGGCCGAACTTGTCCACCAGGCCGAGGTAACGCCGTCCGCAAACGTTGTTTCCGGCGATCATGGCCTTGAGGTCCAGCCCCACGTATTGCGGGTCCCGGCACTGCTCGGTGAGAGATTTGAACACGTCCTCGCGGAAGATGCCGCGCTCCACCACCTTGAGGCCCATGATCCGGATGCCCTCGTGGAAGATCTCGGTGGCCGCGCCCCGCAGGTTGCCGCCGGTGTCCGCCGTGTGGGTGCTGGTTGCCACCCAGCCGATGAGGCGCCCGTCGTGGAAGATCGGCTTGATGACCATCATGTCGTAGGTGTGGGCGCCGGCCACGTAGGGGTCGTTGAAGAAGAGCTGGTCGCCGTCGAAGAACCCCGGAGACTCTCCAAAGGTGTCGATGAGATGCTTGATGGCATCGGAGGTGGCGTGGGCGAAACGGAGATGTCCGGAGCAGGCCAGTACCATGGTGCCGCCGGCGTCGTAGAACGAGCTCATGCACTCGCCCCCCTGGGCGACGATGGGAGAGGCGGTAACGCGCTGCAGCGTCATCCGGCCTTCCTCGCCGATGGCCCAGAGCCGGTGGAGGAACATTTCGTAGCGGATCGGATCGATGTCGTGGATGGTTTCGGGTGACTGGCTGTCCTGATTCATGGCTGACTTGGGCCTTTCGTGCAAGTTACAGGACCGTAGCAACTTTGCGTGGCCGGGTCCAGAATCGCTCGTTGACTTGCCCGCGGCCTTGTGTGAGGTTCCGGTTCATGGTGGTTTTCGCGGCAGCGATACTGTTCGGCTGGGGCGCCGTGGCCGCCGGATACGGCGCCTACGCGGCGTCGGCGGCCCTGACCACGCAAAGCATTTTTCACGCCACCCAGGCGGGAATCGCGTTGTTGATCGCCACCGTTTCCGTGAGCGCGGGCTTCCTGGTGGTGGTTTTGGGCCGTATGAGCCGCGGCCTCCGGCCTCTCAAGCAGGACGACGGACACTAGGGAGCGTCCTTCGACTTCGTTTCGCGAAGCCTGTCCTGAGCCTGTCGAAGGGCTCAGGACGAACGGTTGTGAAAGTCTCTCTCCGTTCGTCCTTGTATCTTGAGGGGGAGAAGGGGAAAAGAGAGGACAGGGCGTGACAGACCGATTCGTCCTGGGTCAGAGAGACCGTCGCTCAGCGAGGTCGTCACGCCCTGAGGTACCCCAGAGCCCGAACAGTTGGTAG
>JAPOQB010000261.1 GCA_026710965.1 Deltaproteobacteria bacterium
CCAGTTGGAAGGAGATGAGCGCCCACGAGATGCCTACCATGTCGGTTTCCAGCCCGGCGGCGACGGTCGGCAGCGAGATGGCGAAGATGCGGCTGGCGGTGCCGGTCGTGAAGGTGACCAGCAGGGCGGTGGCCAGGAGCAAGGCGTTGGCGCGGGATGTCATCTTGAATCGTGGGCGAGTGGTGAAGTAAGAAACAAGACACAGAGCTAGCAGATCGAGGGATGCGGCGCGAGGAGGGGGGCTTGGCCGCCGCGCAGGGCTCTCGTGTTGGGTCCCCTCCGAGAGAACCGGAATGAGTCGAAAAATTCTGCCCGCGGCCCTGAGCGTCTGCATCGCCATGGCCGCGTCCGCGCTCTTCGCTCCCGCGGGCTTCGGCCAGACGCCTCCCGGAGCGGCGGACCCGGCGACGGGGCTCCCGCGGGCAGACCGGCCCGCTGAAAAGTCGCCGGCCCGCCAGGAGACCCGGCCCGCCGAGAAGCCGCGGCCCGCGCCGGATCTGCAACCCGCGCAGACAGCTCCCTCCGCGGGTGACCCCCGCGCCGCCGCGCCCGGCCCGCGCCCCGCGCCGGACACCGCCGTCAGCATCGATTTCGAGGAAGCGCTGCTCGATGATCGTCTCGTGATCCTCGAGAGGCGCTTGACCGAGACCCTGTCACGGGTGGACAGCCTGCTGATGACCCTCGAGATCGAGGTGCTGAAGGTGCAGAAGGACACGCTGGCGCGCCGCCGGGAGCTGGCGGGCGTGAGCAGGGAGCTTTCCGAGCAGGAACGCCTCACGGCCCAGGATATCCGCAACAAGGAACGTCTCGTCGACCTGGTGGAGCGCTATGGCGCGGGGGACTGGGTGGCTCGTCACCTCAAGGTGGAGCTCGAGAAATTCCGTCACCGGACGCAACGGAATGCCGGTCTTTCCGCCGATCAAGAGCCGTTGGGGCGGCGGCTTCGAGAGTACCGCCAGACACTGTTCGAGCTGGGCACGCGGCTGTTCCGGGTGGATGCCGAAGCCGGGGACTACGCGCGGGCGCTGGCCGCGGAAGGGCAACCGTCGCCGGCGGTGAGGTCCCGGCTCGACAGCCTCGTCGAGGATCGCAAGGAGGCGCTGCAGGCCCAGGAGCGCGTCCTCTCGGAGTTGGCGGACCGCGCCGCCCGCTTGTTGGATCTCAAGCGCCGGCGGGAAGATCAGTTGCAGAGCCTGTTCACGCTGGTCCTGGACCGGATGCTGTGGCTGCGGAACCGCGAGCCCCTGGGGCTGTTCCCGCCCAACTGGGCGCTCTTCGGCCAGGCGGTGGACGGCGGCGTCGGCCTGTTGACGCGTGTCTACGGCTGGCTTCTTCGGGAACGGCAAATGGCCGAGATCCGTTTCACCGGCTCGTCCTGGCCGTGGGCCGCGGCCGTGCTGATCTTCGGCCTGTTGCCGTGGTTGGCCGTGAGAGCAAGCCGGTTACTCCGGGGACGGCTCACCCGCCACCGGGCCCGCGGGCTCGAGGTGCCGGCGCACCGCGTGGCGTTGCTGCTGGCCGTCCACGCCGCGGTGTGGCCGGTTTACATCGTCCTGGCCGTCCTGGCCCTGCCGCAGTTGGGGCTGTCCCAGAACGACTCCCTCGGTCCGGCCCTGGCCGGGGCCTTGCAACTCGCCGCGCTGGTCCTGTGGGCTGGACTCTTCGGCGAGGCGGTCTTCCACGCGGACGGCCATGGCGAGCGTCGTTGGGGCATGGCCCCGGAAGCCGGCCGATGGCTTCGGGGAGCGGTCCTCGCGGTGTGCGTCGCCGCGTTCTTGCTGCTCATACCGCGCTATGTGCTGCTGAACGCTCCAGGCGACGACGTGGGGGCGAGCCTCGCGCTGGCACGCCTCCTGATGATCGCCTTCGCCCTGTTGGTGCTGGCGCTGGCGGCGGTCGGATGCAGCCGGAGAAGCACGGTCATGGCGGCGGCCCTCCGCGCCAGCCGTTCGCAGGATGGCTTCCTGTGGTCGGTGTGGCCCCTGGCGCATCTCGTGGTGGTGGCGGTGCTCGCCGGCGTCATCGCCCTGAATTTCGCTGGATATCAGTACGCGTCGCAGTTCGTCTGGCAGAGGATCATGGGAACTGGGCTCCTGGCGCTGGCCGTGTTGCTGGTCTCTTTCTACGTGAAGGGCTCGGTCCGCGCGGTCTGGGACAAGGCCGCGGCGAGGCTGGGCGCCCCGGAGGCAGGGAAGGATGCGGCCGGCGGCGCGCGCGGCGGCCTGTTGCGCGTGCTGGTGGACCTGCCGCTGTGGCTTCTGGCCGTGGCCGTGTTGCTGGAAATCTGGGGCGTCTCGGTGACGGAGTTTCTCGGCACCCCGGCGGGC
>JAPOQB010000789.1 GCA_026710965.1 Deltaproteobacteria bacterium
AGCCGGGCAGCCGGCCAGCACGGACGTTCTCTGGAACAACTCGGGCGGCATGCTGAATTCGACCAAGACGGGGCTGACCCGGTCGATGAACTGGATGGCCTATCTGGACCGGCCGATGATCAAGGATGAAGGCTTCGACCCCTTGGCCCCCAATGGCATCGGGCTGGCCTCGGCGTCCACCCTGGTCGGGATCATGTACAACAGCGACGTGGTCAAGGGCGACGACATTCCCAAGAGCATGAACGACGTGCTCCATCCCAAGTGGAAGGGCAAGATCGCGTCCACGCCCTATGCCGCGGGACTTCGTGAGTTCGCCACGCAAAGCCTGCTGGGCAGAGAAGTCATGATCGACTACGCCAAGAAGCTGTCCAAGCACGTCGGCGGCCTCATCCGCTGCGGCACGGTCGACCGCCTCACCAGCGGCGAGTTCGCCATGCTGGTGTTCAGCTGCGGCGACCAGTACGTGAATCAGGCCAAGCGTGACGGACTGCCCCTGGGCTACTCGGTGGTCAACGAAGCCGTGGTGTCGCACACCCGTTACGGCGCCGTGCCGGTGCACTCCTCCGCGCCCAATGCCGCGGCCCTGTTCATCGCCTACCTGCACTCCAAGGAAGGCCAGAAATGGATGTGGGAGGTCAACGGCTTCGACTTCCATCTCTATCCCGAGTCCAATGAACGGAAGATCCTGGCGGACGCCCGCGCCCGTGGGGCCAAGGTGGCGGTCAACTCGCCGCAGTGGCTTGACAGTCAGAAGGACTACCGCAAGACCCGGAAAGAGATTGAGAAGATCCTGCAACAAAAGTAGCGGACAGTAGCGGACCTTCTCCCAGTCAGCGATGGCGGGCCGCCGCGCAGGGCGGCCCGCCCGTTCCTCCACGGACAGGCCCCCTGGACTGCCGGGCTCGGCAACCGCAAGAGCCGGCCCCGCCACGGGCCTGTGAACCTCGATACGCGGCGCCCTTATGGAAGCTGTCCTGAGACGACCGTTGTTCCGTGCGCTCCGCCCCAAGGCATCACCCGTGATGTTGGGGCTGGCCATCGTGCCCATGTTCGTGATCCTGGTGCTGTCGTCCGTGCTGGTGTGGATCAGCTTCCAGACCGGCATGCTGGGAACGGCTCAGGCCACCTACACGTACCAGAACTACCTGGAAATCCTGGGCGACCCGTTCGTCGCCGAGGTCACCTACAACACCCTGATCTTCACCGTGGCCACGACCCTGGTGGCGCTGACCATCGGCCTGCCCATCGCCTGGCTCACCGAACGCACCACCCTGCCGGGCAAGGGGCTGGTCTATACCATCATGACCCTCGGCCTGCTGATCCCGGGCATCTACACGGCCATGGGGTGGACCTTCCTGGCGCACCAGCGCATCGGCTTCCTCAACCGCTGGCTGGTGAGCCTGTTCGGGCTGGAAACAGGCCCAATCAACATCGCCACCCCGGTGGGCATGGGCTTCGTCCAGGGCCTCAGCCTGGCGGCGCTGGCGTTCATCCTGACGGCCCAGATGTTCCGGGCCATGAACCCGTCCCTGGAGGAAGCCGCCAAGATCCACGGCATGAGCTTTTTCGCCACCATGCGCCGGGTGACCCTGCCACTGGCGTTTCCGGCGATTCTCGCCGCCGTCATCTACATGGCCACCATCGCCATCGCCACCTTCGACATCCCGGCCATCATCGGACTCGGCAACCGCGTGTACATGCTCAGCACCTTCGTCTACCTCAAGACCAATCCCGGCGACGACGAGTTCCCCGAGCACGGCATCACCGCGGCCCTGGGCGTGCTGATGATCGGGGTCGCGTTGCTGCTCACCTGGTGGTACAGCTCGGTGCTGCGCCAGGGCCACCGCTACGAGGTGGTGACCGGCAAGGGCTACCGCCCGACCCTCCTCGATTTGGGCAACTGGGGGCTGGTGGGCTGGGCCTTCATCGGACTCTATATCCTCGCCTCGAAGCTGGTTCCGCTGTTGCTGATCGCCTACGTCGCGGTGACCCCCTACCTGGCGCCCCCGTCCTGGACCATGCTCAACCGGGCGTCGCTGGCGGCGTTCTACAACGTCGACTGGAGCCTGGTGTGGCGCGGCCTCGAGAACACCGTGCTGCTGGTGGCCGTGGTGCCCACCGTGACGCTGGTGGTGGCCTTCGCCATCTCCTGGCTGATCGTGCGCTCGGGCTCGCGCTACCGCTACGCCCTCGAGTTCGGGGCTTTCCTCCCCCATGCGCTGCCCGAGGTCATCCTCGCCATCGCCGCGCTGCTGGTGTCGCTGTTCGTGGTCAAGGGCTTCCTGCCGCTTTACGGCTCGGTGTGGCTCATCGCCATCGTCTACATGGTCTCCCGGCTGGCCTTCGCCACCCGGGCGCTCAACAGCTCCCTGCTGCAGATTCACAAGGAGCTCGAGGAGGCCGCCTATACCGCGGGGCTGTCCGCGGTGCGAACCTCCTGGAGGATCCTGGTGCCGCTGCTCCGGCCGACGATCCTGTCGGTGTGGATCTGGTCGGCCATCCTGGTGTACCGGGAGCTCACGGTCGCGGTGTTCCTCATCAGCCACGACAACATCACCCTCCCGGCGGTGATCTGGAGCTACTGGTTCTCCGGCGCCACCAACCTGGCGGCGGCCGTCACCCTGGTGATGACGGCGGTGCTGACGCCATTGATCCTGGTCTTCTGGTGGTTCGGCCGGCGCTCCCTCATGCCTGAATCGTAGCCGGATGCCGGGGGCGTCGAAGGGCATGGGGCCGTCCGGGCATCTCCCCGCGAAGAACACTCCGTCATGACGAAACCGAAAATCGTTGGCACTTCCGTTCCGCGGGCCGAGGGGCCGGACAAGGTCACCGGGCGCACCCGGTATGCCGCCGACATCCCGCGCGCAGGGCTGCTCTGGGGCAAGATTCTCCGAAGCCCGCATCCTCACGCCCGCATCCGCGGCATCGACGCAAGCCGGGCCAGAAAGGCGCCCGGGGTCCGGGCCGTGGTCACCGGCCGGGACGTCCCGAACCACTTCATGGGCAAGCAGATCCGGGACCTGCCGGTGCTGTGCTGGGACCGGGTGCGGTATGTCGGCGACCGGGTGGCGGCGGTGGCGGCGGAAACCCCCGAGGCGGCGGAGACCGCACTGGGCCTCATCGACGTCGACTATGAAGTCCTTCCGGCGGTGTTCGATCCGGTTGCCGCCACCGAGCCCGAAGCGCCGCTGCTCCACGACGACGTCGCCGGCTACGACGGTGCGCCTCAAGAGCGCCTGGCCACGGACGTGCGCAACGGACTCACCCGCCTGACCTGGAGCAAGGGGGACGTGGAGCGGGGATTCCGCGAGGCGGATGTGGTGCTGGAGCACACCTTTCGAATACCCGCGCGCCATCAGGGCTACCTGGAGCCCCATGCCGGGCTCCTTTCCATCGATCCGGACGGCCGCATCCAGGTCTGGGCATCAACCAAGGACCCCTTCCGCACCCGCCGGATGCTGGCCGACACCATCGGCGTCGAGCATGCTCGCGTTCGCGTCCATTCCGTGAACGTGGGCGGGGAGTTCGGCGGCAAGGGCGACGCCCGGGACCTGCCGGCGGCGTTTTTCCTGGCCCGCGAGTCGGGACGGCCGGTGAAGATCGTCATGACCTACGCCGAAGAACTGACCGCCAGCAACCCGGACGAGGCCACGGTGATAACCGTCCGCACCGGCGTGAAGCGCGACGGCCGCATCGTCGCGCGCCGTCTCAAGGCATGGCACGCGGGCGGCGCCTACGGCGGCCTCAAGGCCAGCGCCTCCTTCGCCACCTGGCACTACGCCGGCGGCCTCTACCGGGTGGAAAACGCCTCGTTCGAGTTCCTGCAGATCTACACCAACACCACTCCCGGGGGTTATTACCGGAGCCCCGGCTCCATCCCCACCTTCTTCGCGCTGGAGTCGCACACCGACATCATCGCCCGGGAACTGGGCATGGATCCCGGCGAATTCCGGCTGCGGAACGTGCTGCGCGACAACGAGGAGGACGCCATCGGCAAGCGCCTCCCCGGACTGCAGGTCCACTCGGTGCTGGCGCGGGCACTGGAGGCAGCGGACTGGCGCGCGCCCCGGCCCGGCCCCAACCACGGCCGGGGGGTGGCCATCTACGGGCGGCACATCTCCGGCGGCGAGACCGGCATCGCCGTAACGGCCGAGGCCGACGGGAGCCTCACCGTACTCAGCCCCACGGTGGACCAGGGAACCGGAACCCACACGATCCTGCGCCAGCTCGTGGCCGAGCAGATGCAGTTGGCGCTGGAACAGGTGCGAGCGGTGACGGGCGACACCGACACGGTCCCGTACGACACCGGCGCCCGCGCCAGCCGCGTGACCTACGTCGCGGGTCTTGCCGTGGAGCGCGCCTGCAATGAACTGCGCGACAAGCTCGCGGCCCACGCCGCGCGCATGCTGGAGTGCGACCCCGTGGACGTGGCCTACGCGGAGGGCGCCTTTTCGCTGCGCACGGATCCGGGGCAGAGCCTCTCCCTGGCGCAGGTGGCGGCCCGGCATCCGGACGACCGTACCGTGACCGTGGAAGAAGACTTCCGCTACCCGGACGAGACCACCTACGTGTGCGCACAGGTGGCGGAAGTGGAGGTGGACCCCGAGACCGGCGCCACCCGCGTCGAGCGCATCGTCACCGCCCACGACGTGGGCACGGTCATCAACCCCGTCACCCACCAGGGCCAGATCGACGGGGGCGTCATCATGGGCCTGGGCCAGGCCGTGATGGAAGAGATCACGCTGGACAACGGCAAGGTGGCCAACGCCAACCTGGGCGACTACAAGCTCCCGGGCATCCGCGACATCCCGCGCCTGGAAACCGTGCTGGTGGACTCGGAGGGCGGGCTCGCGCCCCACGGCGCCAAGGCCATCGGCGAGTTCGCCAACAACAACCCCCCGGCGGCCATCGCCAACGCCGTGGCCGACGCGGTCGGCGTGCGCCTGTTCGAGATTCCGGTGACCGCGGAGAAAGTGTACAGTGGCCTGCGAGAACGGGACGGGGACCGCGGCGGGCACGAGTCGGACGGCTGAACCGGTCGCGGCCCGTCCCGCAGCCAAGGGAGGATCGACATGCTGGAAGGAAAAGTGGTCGTGGTGACGGGCGGCGGCAAGGGCATCGGACGCCACGCCGCGCTGACATTCGCACGGGAGAAGGCCAAGGTCGTCATCATCGACGTGAGCCAGGAATGGCTGGACAAGACCGGCCCCGAGCTGGGAGAGCTGACCGACGCCCTCGGCATCAACGCGGACGTGCGCGACGAGAAGGCCGTCCGACGGGCGTTCGAAGAGGTGGTGCACCGATTCGGGCAGATCGACGTGCTGGTGAACGATGCCGCCATCGTGCCGCACTTCGCCTGGGGCATCCCCCGGTGGCCACTGATCCAGGACATGGACGTGGACTTCTGGGACCGGGTGATCCAGACCAACCTGGGCGGCACCTTCCTGTGTTCGAAACACGCCCTGGCGCACATGGCGCCGCGGCGCTCCGGCCACATCATCAATCTCTACGGCGGCGGCGGGATTTCGCCGGGCGGCGCCTGCGCCTACGTGGTCACCAAGGACGCCATCTGGACCTTCAGCCGGTACCTGGCCGAAGAGGTGCGGGAGTCCAACATCTGCGTGGTGACCTTCTCCCCCCGGGTTCCCATCGTCACCGAGGGAGCGCCCGAGGACGCCTTCACGCGGCTCCCGACCCCGGAGGTGCTGGGCCAGGGGTTCGTGCTCTCGGCGCAGGTGCCCATGGACGATTCGGGCAAATGTTTCTACTACGAGGACGGCAAGCTCGTCCCCTCCAGGGACGGGCGGTACGACGAGTAGCGGGGAGGTCTTCGAGCTCGTGAAAGGCAAGTTCCAGCGGCATCGTGTTGCCAGGGATCCGGCCAGCGAAAGACCATGAGAAAATCCGAACAGAAGAAACGTGCCGAAACCTTCGCCGCGATGCACGAAGGCAATGAACTTCTCGTCCTGCCCAATGCCTGGGATGCCATCAGTGCGTGTGTCCTGGTGGAAGCAGGTTTCGCCGCCGTGGCGACCACCAGCGGCGGCTGTGCGTTCGCACTCGGATATCGCGACGGCGAAAACATCTCTTTGCGGGAGATGGCCGGTGCGGTGCGCCGTATCGCCAACGCCGTGCCCGTTCCGGTCTCGGCGGATATGGAGGCGGGTTACGGTCCCGCGCCGGAGAACGTAGCGGAAACGACACGCCGGACCCTCGGAGCCGGCGCGGTCGGGATGAACATCGAGGACAGCGACAAGCGCAACCCGGGACATCTTATCGAGTTCACCGCCGCGGTGGAACGCATCCGCGCGGCCCGCGCGGTCGCCGATTCGGCGGGCATTGCGATGGTCATCAATGCCCGCACCGACGGATTTCGCCATGGTGACGGCGAGGACGTGTTTTCCGAGACGGTCCGCCGCGCCAACGCCTACCTGCAGGCCGGCGCCCGTTGTGCGTTCGTGCCGTTCGTCAGCGACGGCGCGCTGATCGGCCGGCTGGCCGCCGCCATCGACGGGCCGATGAACGTGCTGGCCGGCGCGAACACTCCGCCGGTTCCGAAGCTTCGCGATCTGGGCGTCAGGCGGGTGACCGTCGGCAGCAACCTTGCCA
>JAPOQB010000218.1 GCA_026710965.1 Deltaproteobacteria bacterium
GTGCTGGAAGGCCGTGCTGGAGGCGGCCGGAGTCGGCCCCGCGGACCGGATCTTCTTCCCGTTCTCTTTCGGTCCGTTCGTGGGTTTCTGGAGCGGTTGGGAAGGTGCCCGCAAGGTCGGCGCGCTGGCCGTTTCCGGAGGTGGACAGTCGACGCAGCAGCGGCTCAAGGGTCTCATGGACTACGGCGCCACGGTGCTGGTCTGTACTCCGACCTATGCGCTGCACATGGCGGCGGAGGCGCGCCGGGCAGGCATGGACCTGGCGCGGGACTCGGCGATCCGGGTCACCGTCCACGCGGGTGAGCCCGGGGCCAGCATCGCGTCGACGAAACAGCGCATCGAGGAGGCGTGGGGCGCCCGCTGCTTCGACCATACGGGAGCCACCGAGATCGGCGCTTTCGGCTTCGCCTGCGACGCCCTGGCCGAAGGGGTCCACGTCAACGAGGACGAGTTCATTGCCGAGGTGGTGGACACGGAGAGCGACAAGCCGCTGCTGGACGGCGGCCGGGGCGAGCTGGTGCTGACCAACCTGGGCCGGGTCGGGAGTCCCGTGATCCGCTACCGCACCGGCGACCTGGTGGAACCCCGCCGTGACCCCTGCGGTTGCGGGCGCCCCTCGCTGGTGCTGAACGGGGGGGTGCTCGGGCGCGTGGATGATATGGTGGTGGTGCGGGGAGTCAACGTCTTCCCGGGCGCGGTGGAGCGCATCGTGCGGCAGTTTCCCGAGGTCGAGGAGTTTCGCGTCGACGTGCTGGAGACCGAGGGGTTGGCGGAGCTCAAGGTCACGGTGGAGCCGGACACGGGGACGATGCCGGCGGGTCTCCGGGAGGGCGTGACCGAGTCCATCCGGGACAACCTGAACATCCGCCCGGTGGTGGAGGTGGTGGCGCCCGGGACCTTGCCGCGTTTCGAGCTCAAGGCCAGGAGGTTCTTTCGGAGTTGAGCAGCGAGAAGACCCATAGCGAAGCGATCACCGGGAAGCGCCTGCTGCGCCTGCGGGTCAACGGCGAGCTCTACGAAGTGGCCGGCCACGTCACCCACAGCCTGCTGGAGGTGCTGCGGGAGGAAATGGGCCTCACCGGCACCAAGCACGGCTGCGAGCTGGGCGAGTGCGGCACCTGCACCGTCTTGGTGGACGGCGAGCCCATCTATTCGTGCCTGATGCTGGCGCTGGAGGCCGAGGGCCGGGAGATCACCACCGTCGAGGGGCTCGCCCTGCCGGGCCGGCCCCATCCCTTGCAACGGGCGTTCTCGGACCTCGGCGCGGCCCAGTGCGGTTACTGCATCCCCGGCATCCTGCTGGCGGCGAAGGCGCTCCTGGACCAGCAGCCCGACCCGGCCCGGGCGGACATCGAGGAGGCGTTGTCGGGCAACCTGTGCCGCTGCACCGGCTACACCAAGATCATCGAGGCGGTGGAGCGCGCCGCCAGGGAAATCAATGGATGACAAAGCCCGTGGGTAAGGAAGGCACGAAGAAGAAGAGTTTCTCTGTGATCGGCAGCTCGTTGCCGCGCATCGACGGTCCGGCCAAGTGCGCCGGCGACACGCGCTACGCCGACGACATGGTCCTGCCGCGCATGCTGTTCTGCAGGCTGCTGCGGAGCCCGCATGCGCACGCCCTGATTCACGACGTGTCCGCGCGCCGCGCGCTGGAGCTGGCGGGAGTCCACGCCGTCATCACCGGCGAGGACGTGCCGACGAAGTTCGGCATCATGCCCTCCACCCAGGACGAGGAGGCGCTGGCGGTGGACAAGGTCCGTTACGTCGGCGATCCGGTGGCGGCGGTGGCGGCCGTCAGCGAGGATGTGGCGGAGGAAGCGCTCCGCCTCGTCGACGTGGACTACGAGGTGCTCGACCCCATCCTTTCCATCGAGGGCGCGTTGGCGGCCGAGGACCATCGCATCCACACCTGGAACCGGCGCGCCAACATCCAGAAGGCGGTCTCCTTCGAGTTCGGCGACGTGGAGGCCGGCTTCGAGGACGCGGATGAGATCTTCGAGGGCACCTACTTCTTCCAGGGCAACACGCACCTGCCCATGGAGCAGTACTGCGCCCTGGCCAACTACACCCCCGACGGCAAGCTCACGCTGTGGTCCTCGACCCAGACCCCGCACTACGTGCACCGCGCCCTGTCCCGGGTGCTGGACCTGCCCATGGGGCGCATACGGGTCATCGCCACCCCGGTGGGGGGCGGCTTCGGCGGCAAGAGCGACCCGTTCTCCCACGAGATCGCGGTGGCCAAGCTGGCCATGATCACCGGCCGGCCGGTGAAGATCACCCTCAACCGGGAAGAGTCGTTCTACGTCCACCGGGGGCGCCACCCGGTGAAGATGTGGATGCGCACGGGGGTCAAGCGCGACGGCACGCTGAAGGCCATGTGGTTCCGGTCCTTTCTCGACGGCGGCGGCTACAGCAGCTACGGCCTGGCCACCGTCTACTACACCGGCGCGTTGCAGACGGTGACCTACGAGTTGCCGGCCTACAAGTTCGAAGGCGTGCGGGTGTTCACCAACAAGCCGCCCTGCGGACCCAAGCGCGGGCACGGCACTCCCCAGCCGCGGTTCGCCATGGAGGTGCAGCTCGACGAGATCGCGGAGAAGCTGGGGCTCGACCCTGTGGAGCTGCGCCTCAAGCAGATCGTCGAGCCCAACACCGTGACGGTGAACGGCCTCCGGGTGAGCACCATCGGCTTGCGGGAATGCATCGAGAAGGTGGCCGACCGCTCCGGCTGGAAGGAGAAGCATGGTTTGCTGCCGCCGGGGCACGGCATCGGCTTTGCCGCGAGCTCCTACATCAGCGGCGCGGGCCTGCCCATCTACTGGAACGACATGCCCCACTCGGGGGTGCAGATCCGCGCGGACCGGGGCGGCGGCGTCACCGTCTTCTGCGGCTCCACCGACATCGGCCAGGGCTCCGATTCGATCCTGGCCTTCGCGGTGGCTGAAGAGCTGGGGCTTCAGCCGGAGGACGTGCGCGTTTTTACCGCCGATACCGACCTGACGCCGGTGGACCTGGGAAGCTATTCGAGCCGGGTGACGGTGATGACCGGCAATGCCGCCATCCGGGCCTGCGGCAGCCTCAAGGAGCGTCTGTTCGAGGTGGCCTCGGAGGTCCTGGAGGTGCCCGCCGACGACCTGGAGATGGAGGAGGGCCGGGTCCGCAGCCGCAGCCTTCCGGAGCACGGCCTCGGCTTCGCGGAGTGTGTCGAGCGGGCGGAGAGCCGCTTCGGCACCCTCGGAGCCACCGGCAGCTACAGCCCGCCCCGGCATCCCGGCGACTACAAGGGCGCGGGGGTCGGGCCCACCCCGGCCTACAGTTACTCCGCCGCGGTGGTGGAGCTCCACTGTGACGCCGACACCGGCGAGATCCACATCGACAAGGTGTGGATCGCCCACGACTGCGGCCGGGCCTTCAACCCGTTGTGGGTCCAGGGACAGGTGGAGGGAAGCGTGTACATGGCCCTGGGCGAGGTGTTGATGGAGGAGCAGATATTCCGAAAATCGGGGGTCCACAAGATTCCTTCCATCCTGGAGTACAAGAGTCCCACTACCCTGGAGACGCCGCCCATCGAGACCATCCTGGTGGAGACCGACGACCCCGAAGGCCCCTTCGGCGCCAAGGAAGCCGGCCAGGGTCCCTTGCTGCCGGTGATTCCCGCCGTATCCAACGCCGTTTACGATGCCGTGGGCGTGCGCATACACGAGATTCCCGTGACCCCGGACAAGATCCTGCGGGCGCTGGACCAACGGCTCAAGGCGCCCACGGTGCCGGACTTCGCCTTCCCCACGCCCATTCGCTGGGCCCCGGGCCAGGGGGTGGAAGTGCCGCAAAAGAGCTGAGGCCATGCTGCGACTTCCGGACTTCACCTATATCAGGCCACGGACCCTGGCGGAGGCGGCGAGGGTGCTGGGAGACCTGGGCCCGGAGGCCATGGCCGTGGCCGGGGGCACCGATGTCTATCCCAAGATGAAGCGGGGGCAGTTTACGCCGCGCTATCTGGTCTCGCTGAGCCGCATCGAAGAGCACCGGGGCATACGGCGGGAGGAGGGCCGCGGGCTGTGGGGGGGCGCGGGCGAGACCCTGAGCGCGGTGGCCCGCCATGAAGGTGTCGGCCGGTGGTTTCCGGCATTGGCGGCCGCGGCCGGCCTGGTGTCGACGCTTCAGCTCCGGAACGCCGGCACCATCGGCGGCAACCTGTTCGTCGATACCCGCTGCAACTACTACGACCAGTCGTTTTTCTGGCGCCAGGCGGTGGGTTTCTGCCTCAAGAAGGACGGTGACATCTGCCTGGTGGCCCCCGGGAGCCGCGTCTGCCTGGCCATCTGTTCGTCGGATACTGCGCCGGTGCTCAGCAGCCTGAACGCGGAAGCCGTTCTCGTGAGCGGCCAGGGCAGCCGCCGGGTGCCGCTGGATACCCTGTACCGGGACGACGGCATCGACTATCTCGCCAAGCGGCCCGATGAATTGTTGCAGGGCGTGTGGATCCCGGAGGCGTCCTTCGGTTGGCGCAACGTCTACCTCAAGCTGCGTCGCAGGGGTTCCTTCGACTTTCCCGTGCTGGGGGTGGCGGCGGCGGTTCGGATCGGCGCGTCGGGAGCCTGCGAGGGCGCCAAGGTGGTGCTCACCGCGGTGGCGTCGGCGCCGAAGGTGGTTGGGGATGCGCCCCGGGTCTTGTGTGGCAAGTCCGTGGATGCGGCTGCCATCGAGGAGGCCGCGGAGTTGGCCATGCGCGTATCCCATCCCCTGGACAATGCCGACATGGATTACTGGTATCGGAAGCGCATGACCCGGGTCTACGTCACGCGCGCGCTGCAGCAACTGGCCGCCGCCGGCCAAACCGCCGGCGCCCCGGATGCGTCCACGCGAGCCGGAAAGGGAAGTCATGGCGGAACCTGCTGAACTGGAAGCGAGGCTCACGAGCCTGGAGAACCACCTTCGTACGGAGAACCCCATTCTCCTGAGCGCGGTCCGGAGTTTCCGGAAACTGGACGCCATCTCGCGCCGGTTGGGGTTCCTGGAGGCCGGCGAGTCCCACGCCACGCGTATCCCGTGGTGGCCCCTGGTGGCCATCCTGGGGACCTATTCGTCGGGCAAGTCGACGTTCATCAATGATTTCCTGGGACAGCCGGTGCAGCCCACGGGGAACCAGGCCGTGGATGACCGGTTCTCGGTGCTGTGTTTCGGCAAGGAGGAGGAGGTGCGCGTGCTTCCGGGGGTGGCCCTGGATGCCGACCCGCGCTTTCCGTTCTACAAGATGAGCCGGGCCATCGAGGAGATCAGCGCCGGCGAGGGAAGCCGCATCGATGCCTACCTCCAGCTCAAGGCGTGCTCCAGCGAGGTGCTTCGAGGCAAGATCTTCATTGACTCGCCGGGCTTCGACGCGGACCAGCAGCGGACCGCGACGTTGCGGGTCACCGACCGCATCATCGACCTGTCGGATCTCGTGCTGGTGTTCTTCGACGCCAGGCACCCCGAGCCCGGTACCATGCAGGATACGCTGCAGCACCTGGTGGCGGAAACCATTCACCGGACCGATTCCAGCAAGTTCCTCTACGTGTTGAACCAGATGGACCACACGGCCCGGGAGAACAACCCGGAGGACATCGTGGGCTCCTGGCAGCGGGCGCTGGCGCAGAAGGGACTCACGGCCGGGCGTTTTTACTGCATCTACAGTCCCGGCGCGGCCATCACCATCGAGGACGAGGCCTTGCGCACACGCTACGAGCAGAAGCGCGATGTCGATCTGGCCGAGATCCACGGACGGATGCGGCAGGTGGAAGTGGACCGGGCCTACCGCGTCATGGGAGTGCTCGAGCACAGCGCCCGGGACATCGAGCTGCGGCTGGTGCCGCGCCTGCTGGAGATGATCTCGGAATGGCGCCGCCGGGTCCGGTGGCTGGACGGCATCGCCTTCGGCTCGCTCTTCCTCGTCGTCCTGGTGTGGACCCTGTGGACCGGGGAATGGAACGGCTTTCAGTTCACGCATCCGTTCTGGTCGGCCCTGGGAAGCCAACCGGCATGGGGCTATACCGTGCTGGCGGTGGGCGCCCTGGTGGCGGGCTATGTCCACCATTCCTTCCGGCGATTCGTCGCCAACCGGGTCCTGAAAGAGGTCGGACGGGAACTGGGAGGCGCCCGTGACGGCGAGGTTATGGCCGCTCTTGCGGCCGGTTTTCGCAAGAACACGCGTCCGTTCCGGAACGTGTTCGCGGGCCGTCCGTCCGGCTGGAACCAGCGCACCCGCCAGCAACTCTCGCAGGTGATCACCGAGGCCAACGGCTACGTCCAGGCGTTGAACGACCGGTTCGCCAATCCAGGCGGGACCATGGACGCTCCGCCGCCGGTAGCCGCGCCGCCCGCGGACGATCCTCCCGCCCAACCCGCGGCGTGAACGCCCTTCGACTTCGCTTCGCTACGCTCAGGACGAACGGTTAGAAGGACTTGCGTCCGTTCGTCCTGAGCGTAGCGAAGCGAAGTCGAAGGGCGCATTCAAACGATCAGACGGCCCTCAGGTTTTTTCCGAAGCAGCCCCCACCACCCGTTGGGGCCGGGCCGGTTGTTCCGGCGGGGTGAATTCCCGGCCGACGATGCCGGACGAGACGACGAACTTGAAGGCTTCCTCCACGTTGTAGTCGGTTTTGATGACCTCGTCCTCCGGAACCAGGACAAGAAAGCCGGAGGTGGGGTTCGGGGTGGTCGGTACGAACACGGACAGCAACGTGTCCGACGAGGAGACGTTGAAGGTGTCGGGCCGGCGGGTTGCCACCAGCCCCATCATCCACACCCCCTGTCTGGGGTACTCCAGCAGCACCACCTGCTGGAAGCTCCGGTGGGGGCCGTGGAGAGTCTCCACCATCTGCTTGACGGCGCCGTAGATGGGGCTCACCAACGGCAGGCGCATGACCAGTTGGTTGAGCGCCGCTATGATGCGCCGGCCCACGATGTTGGTGCCGAACAGCCCTATGCAAAAGATCAGCAGCAGGACGATGAGCAGGTTGATGAACGGGACCAGCGGCATCAGCCAGGAAAGTTCATCCAACTCGAAGAAGGCCAGGAAGCCCACAAGAATGGGGGTGCCCGCGTTGCTGAGCAGGTTGAAAAGGAACGCGATGAGGATATAGGTGACGAACAACGGGATCAGGATCAGGATCCCGGTGATCATCGCGTTTCGTAGAAAATGAGTCTTTCTGGCTTGCATGGCGGGTTGGTGCGAGAGTGATGGGTCAAAGGATACGTCAACCCTCCACCGCTGGCAAGGGGTCCCGGCCCGGCCCTGTCCGTGCTGTTGACATTGGGTTCTAACTCATTTTAAGTTCAGGAAAATCGCTGCCCATTTTCACAGCACAGGAGGGGATGCCTTGACGTTTTTGAACGATGCCACCGACGCTTTGGAATTTTCCCCGCCGCCCCCCGAAGCCCGCAACGGCAATGGCCGGAACGAGACCGTGGCCGGACTGGAAGAACATCGGCCGGAGGCATGCTTCGGCCTTGCGGACTACGAGGCGGTCATCGGCAGGTCACGGGTGGACGAGCTCAGGCGTCTGGCCGAGCCGCTGACGGGTCACGGTTGGGTGAATGTGAACTCCACGGCGGTAGGCGGCGGCGTGGCCGAGATGCTCCGTAGCGCCGTGCCCCTGGCCCGGCTGTTGGGGGTCGATGCCCGGTGGTGCACCATTCGCGGCAACCGCGAGTTCTTCCAGGTTACCAAGAAGTTCCACAATCTGCTTCAGGGAGCCGGGTCGCCCATTTCTCTTGACGAGATCTTCGGCGCCTACCTCGATACCATCGACGAGAACGCCTGCAACACCTTCATCGCCGCGGACCTTACCGTCATCCACGATCCGCAGCCCGCGGCCATGATCATGAACGCGCCGATTCTCGGCAACGTGATCTGGCGCTGTCATATCGATACGTCGGCTCCCGACAGGACCGTTTGGCGGTTCCTGTTGCCGTACATCAACCACTGTGACGGGGCGGTCTTCACCATGCCCGAGTTTGTGGGGCCCGGCCTCAAGATTCCCGTGTACGAGATCATGCCGTGCATCGACCCGCTGGCGGCGAAGAACCGGCACTACACCCGGACCGAAGCACTGGATGTCCTGGACCCGTTGTTCAAGGCCCACGATGTGGATCCCGAACGGCCCATCTTCGCGGCCATCTCCCGTTACGACCGCCACAAGAACCAGGGCACGATACTGAAGGCCTTCCAGCGCCTGGTCGAGGCCCGACATTGGGACCCGAAACCCTACCTCGTGTTCATCGGGAATACCGCCTCCGACGACCCGGAGGGGGATGAGGTGTTGAACGAGTTGAAGCAGCAGGCCGACGGCGACCCGGATGTTCGTTTCTGGGTCAACGTCGAGGACAACGACCGCGTCGTGGGCGCCTTGATGCGCATCGCCCGGGGATTCGTCCACGTGTCCACCCGGGAAGGTTTCGGGTTGGTGGTGACCGAGGCCCTTTGGCAGGGCGCCCCGGTGATCGGATCCCGGGCAGGCGGCATCAAGCGCCAGATCATCGACGGCGTGACCGGGTACCTCGTGGATCCGCTGGACACCGACGCCATCGCTGCGCACATGGCGGCGGTGCTGGACGATCCCGACGCGGCCGAGGCCCTGGGCCGGCAGGGACGGGAGCACGTTCGCCGAAATTTCCTGTTGCCGGAGCTGGTCAAACGGTATCTGATCCTCATGCGGTACCACTCCCGGGTCAGCTCTGAGCTGCCTTCGTTCCGGCATGACGATCTTACCCATAGCGATATCATTCATGCGTTTCGCAGGCCTCATCCACGGCTACCCGATTGGCGCAGGTCCCCCGATAGGGCATAGACGGTCGATTGGGCGCGGTTTTTTCTTTACAATCCGGTAAAGCTCGATTATTATTATTGATAATTGTGGTACTTGCGCCCAGTCAAACAAATGGGCATGGAAAGGGAGAGGCATGGCAGCAACGAAGATGACTCAGGCTCAGATCGTGACGGATCTGGCAGCCAAGTGCGACCTCAACAAACGCGTCGCGAAGGATTTTCTGGACAACCTGGCGGCGCTCGCCGTCAAAGAGGTAAAGAAGAGCGGGGTCTTCATCGTGCCGGGCATTGGCCGGCTCGTGAAGACCAACAGGAAAGCCCGCATGGGGCGCAATCCCGCTACCGGGCAGGCGATCAAGATACCCGCGAAAAGGGTGGTCAAGTTTCGCATCGCCAAGGCCTGCAAGGACGCCATCGTCCCGCCCAAGAAACCTCGAACCACCACCTGAGGAGCGTAGGGTTGGAGGCCGTGGGGGGAGCGGCCTCCAACCCCCGCCACGGCAGCCTGCCGGACTTGGTGTAGGCTTGAAGGATGGGAGGCGAGTCCGAACGGGGCAGGGTGATGGCGGTCTATCACCTGAAGGGCGGTGTCGGCAAGACGGCCACCACCGTCAATCTGGCCTATCTCAGCGCGGCGTCAGGACTCAGGACGCTGGTTTGCGATCTGGACCCGCAGAGTTCGGCGACCTACTACTTTCGCGTCAAGCCCAGGCTTAAAAACGCCAGGAAAGTCTACCTCAAGGGGCGCGCGAGGATCTCCGACAACATCAAGGGAACCGACTACGACCGTCTCGACCTGTTGCCGGCGGACTGGTCGCACCGGCATCTGGCGTCCGCTTTGGGCCAGGTGAAGCGCTCCAGGAAACGGTTGCGGGAGATTCTCGCCCCGTTCCGGGACGAGTACGACCTGATCCTGCTGGACAGCCCTGCTACCGCCGCCTTGCTGGCCGAGAGTATCTTCGTGGCGGCGGACCTGCTGCTGGTGCCGGTGGTGCCGTCGACGCTGGCGGCCCGCGCCTATACCAACCTGCGGGTCTTCATCCGGCGCAAGGCTTACGACGAAGACAAGGTCTTGGCGTTCTTCTCCATGGTGGAAGCGCGCAAGAAGATGCACCGGACGACCATGGCCGCCATGAAGGTCGAGTTCCCGAGGTGGTTGAGGACCACCATCCCTTACGCCGCGGACGTCGAGAGCATGGGGCTGGCGCGGGCGCCGTTGCCGGCCTTCCAGCCCGCCGGCCGGGCGACAAAGCGCTATCGGGAGTTGTGGGAGGAGTTGGCCGGGTTGATGCGTGACCGAAGCGAGTAGATCTGTAGACGGATGACGACGCATTCACAGACACCGGAGATCCCGGAGCTGACGTTCGATGTGCCCCAGGGTCGGGCCGGTCAGCGGTTGGTGCATGAGCTGTGCCAAGCCTACGAGCTTCATGAAGGCCCCCGGCACAGCCGGGAAACCGTCTATCTCGACACCTTCGACGGGCGCCTCTTCGCCCAATCGCGGGCTCTGTGGAGCTCCGGGGGAATGCTTCATCTCCAATCCCTGGACCGGCCCGACCCGCCGGACCGCGTCGGCCTCGAAGGGCTTCCGGTGTTCGCGGAGAGGCTGCCGCCCGGGGGGCTGAGGGACGGGCTGCTCCCGCTCACCAGGAACCGGGCGCTGCTCAGGCTCTTTTCGGTACGGTCGGAGGTCAGCACCTGGAGCCGGTGGAATCGCGACCAAAAGACGATTCTGCGGGTCTCGGTGAGTGACGACGAAGCGTCGGACGGGAAGCAGACGGCACCGCTGGGACGCTGTGTCGTGGTCCGGCAGGTCCGGGGCTACAAGAAGATCTTCCGGGAAGTCCTTGAGTGGTGGGAGAAGCGGGTTGCACGGGTGGACGTCGCCGCCCGCTATCGACGGGCGATCGAGACCCTGGGCCTGGACCCCCTGCGCACCTCGGCCATGCCCAGGGTGAGGATCGACGCCGCCATGACCGCCGCCGATGCCGTACGCTCCATGATTCGCGGCCAGTACCTGGTGGCTCGCGGCAACCAGGAGGGTATCCTCAACGATACCGACGCCGAGTTTCTGCACGATTTCCGGGTGGCTGTCCGGCGCGCCCGGTCCTTTCTGGGACAACTCCGGGACGTGTTCGAGCCGGAGCCCGCGGCCAGGCTCAGGAAGGGTCTTTCATGGCTGGGCAAGTCCACCAATGTGCCGAGGGACCTGGACGTGTATCTGCTCGAGCAGGACGACTACCGGCGCATGCTCTCGGGAGCCTTGGCGGAGGACATCATCCCGCTGTTCGATTTCGCCGCGCGGGAGCGGGAAGCGGCTCATCGCGTGTTGGTCGAGGTCATGGCGTCCGGTGGCTATGACCGCGCGATGCGGCGTTGGCGCTCGGGCTTCGAGGACGAACCCGGCCTCGGCGTGGGCGCGCGAGGCTCGGAGCCCGTCCTGTCACTGGTGGGAGCACGCGTGGCCCGGAAATGCCGGGCGGTCCTGGAGCAGGGGTTCCGGCTCCGGGACCAAACGGACCCCGACGCCTTCCACTCCCTCCGCATCGAGTGCAAGCAGCTCCGCTACCTGATGGAGATTCTGGCGGATTTGGTGCCCGAGGCCAAGAGCGTGGTCCAGCGGTTGAAGAAGCTCCAGGACGCGCTGGGCAGGATCCAGGATCTCACGGTGCACGAGGCCCGGACCCAGGAGTTCGCCCAGGCCATGACCGCCGCCGGGGACGGCCGCGTGCTGCCTGCCGTCGAGGTGCTGGTGTCACGCATGCGGGTGGAGAGGGATCGGGCATGCGCCAGGGTGCCGCGGTTGTTTGCCCGGTTCAGCCAAAGCCTCCGGGAAACCGAACCCCCTTACGCGATCCTGTTGCCGTGGTTGCGGCGAATGCAGGACAATCAAGCCTGAGGGAACAAGGCCGCGCCGATGATGCCGGCGGCGTTGCCCATGCGTGCGGCTTCCACCCGGCAGCCCACGCCCTGGAGGTAGGGGAAGAATTTCTCCGGTTTCTTGCTGACCCCTCCACCAATGATGAACAGGTCGACTCCGAGCAGGTATTCCACGTGGACGAGGTAGTCGTTGAGCCGTGCCGCCCATTTCTTCCAGCTCAGGCCGCGGTTCGTGCGTACGCTGGCGGCGGCCCGTTTTTCCGACACCTTGCCGCGCATTTCGAGATGGCCGAGCTCGGTGTCGGGCAGGAGGACGCCGTCACGGAAGACGGCCGATCCGATGCCGGTTCCCAGGGTGATGACCAATACGGTTCCGGTCACGTCCCGCCCGGCGCCGAACCGGAACTCCGCCAGTCCCGCGGCGTCGGCGTCGTTGCCGATGGCCACCCGCGCCACTCCCAGTTGAGCCCGGAGCTGGCCCGCCAGGTCGTAGCCGACCCAGGATGAATCGAGGTTCGGGGCCCGTTGAACCCGGCCGCTCTTGACCAGCCCGGGGAAGCCGCAACCCACCGGTCCTTGCCATTGCAGTTGCCGCTGCAGCTCCTGGATAGCTTTCATGACGGCCGCCGGCGTCGCCGGTTGGGGCGTGGGCAGCCGTATGCGTTCCGTCGTCATGGCTCCGCTTTGGGTGTCCACCAGCGCTGCCTTGACCCCGGTGCCGCCGATGTCGATGCCCATGACCCTGTTTTCGTCGCTCATCGTCTCCCCGGTTGCCGCGCGCCGCCGCGGCTATTCATGAAGTTCTTAATCGTCTATCATCATGGAAGCACAGGTAGAATTCAACACCCGGCCCGCGGCTCCTGGACGCGCATGCTCAACGTTCTCACCAGTCTCGTGACCGTCCTGGCCCTTACCGTGGCCACGGTTTTCACCTTCCACAAGCTGAGGCTCCCCACGGTCATCGGGTTTCTGGCGGTGGGTGTCATCATGGGCCCTCACGGCTTCACCGTGATCGGGCACGGCGCCGAGATCGAGATCCTGGCGGAAATCGGCATCGTCCTGCTGCTGTTCTCCATCGGGCTGGAATTTTCCTTCGAGCGGTTCCTTTCGGTGAAGGGGCTGATCATCGCGGGGGGGCTGCTGCAGGTGGGCCTCACCGTCCTGATCGTGACCGCGGCCGGCCTCTACCTGGGGTATCCGCCGGGCCTCAGCTTCTTCTTCGGCATGCTCGCCTCCCTCAGCAGCACCGCCATCGTGCTCAAGATCTATAGCGACCGCGACGAACTGTCGGCCCTCCACGGCCGGCTCGCCATCGGCGTCCTGCTGCTCCAGGACATCATCGCCGTGCCCATGATGCTGTCGGTGCCGGTGCTTGGGGAAACCGAGGCGTTTTCCCTCCAGGTGGTGGGTCTCACGCTGGGCAAAGCCGTGTTGGCGGTGGCCCTGATCTTCACCGCGTCGCGCTTCATCGTGCCGTGGTTCCTGCACCAGGTGGCCCGCCTGCGGAACCCGGAGATCTTCCTCCTGTGCGTGCTGCTCATCTGTCTGGGCACCGCATGGCTGGCTTTCCAGTCCGGCATCTCCCTGGCCCTGGGGGCATTCGTCGCCGGTCTCCTGATCTCCGATTCGGAGTACAGCCACCAGGTGATCGCCGACATCCGTCCGCTGAGGGACAGTTTCGCGGGGATCTTTTTCATTTCCCTGGGAATGCAGGTGGAAGTCGGTTTCGTGGGCGAGGAACTTTCCCTCATCGCCACCGCATGGCTGCTGCTGGTGCTGATCAAGGGCGGCCTCATCGTCGCGATTTTCTCGTTTCTGCAGCGTTCGTTCCGCCTCGGGCTGCTGTTGGGTCTCACGCTGGCCCAGGTCGGCGAGTTCTCGCTCATCCTCGCCCGCATGGGCGGGGCGTTCCAACTCCTCTCACCGGACCAGGAACAGCTCTTTCTCGCCACCTCGATTCTCAGCATGCTGGTAACCCCCCTGCTGATCCTTGGCGGAGGCCGGCTGGGATTCGCGTTGCAGCGCGGCGATACGGCCGAAACGCCGTCCGCCGGCGACCTCACCGGGCACGTCATGATCGTGGGCTACGGGCTCAACGGGCGCAATCTGGCCCGGGTCCTGCGGGAGGTGGACATCCCTCACAGGATCCTGGACCTGAACCCCCAGGTGGCGAGCGATGCCCGGGACCAGGGGGAAAAGATCGACTTCGGCGACGCCACCCGTCCCTCGGTCCTCAGCGGAACGGGGGTGGAGCGCGCGCGTGTGCTGGTGGTGGCCATCAGCGACCCCACGGCGACGTCGCGCATCGTTTGGCACGCGCGGCGGTTGAATCCCGACATCTACATCATCGTCCGGACACGATACGTGGCCGAGATCCCGCGGCTTACCCGCCTGGGCGCCAACGAGGTCATACCGGAGGAGTTCGAGACTTCGGTGGAGATCTTCGCGCGGGTGCTGCAGGAGTACCACGTACCGCGCAACGTCATTACCTTGCAGGTGGAACTCGTGCGCCGGGAAGGCTACGGCATGTTGCGCGGCTTGAGGCTGGAAGGGAAGAGTCTGGCCCGGTTCAACCAGTTTCTCACCGGCGCTACCGCCGATACCTTCCTGGTGCAGGAGGATGCCCCGGGCGTGCACTATACCATCGGGGAGTTGAAGGACCACTTCCAGGGCAGGACCAGCGTCCTGGCGCTGGTCCGGGACGGGGTGTCGGTGGAGAGCCCGCCCATGGACTACGGATTGCGGCCAAGAGACATCCTGGTGCTGCTCGGGAGCCATGCCGACCTGGACCGGGCGGTGCAGCTTCTCACCGCGCCGGCCCTGGATGAGGATGAAGGCTAGGAGCCTGTGGGATGTTTGTGCCCTTCGACTTCGCTTCGCTACGCTCAGGGCGAACGGTTAAGTTAAGGGAATCCTGACAAGACCCCGTTCGCCCTGAGCCCTTCGACAAGCTCAGGACAGGCTTCGCGAAGCGAAGTCGAAGGGCGCCGACCGCTCTTAGATGTCGTAGTACAGGGCGAACTCGTAGGGGTGGGGCCTGAGCTTCATGGGTTCCACCTCGCTGGTCCGCTTGTAGTTCAGCCATGACGCAATCACGTCCTTGGTGAAGACGTCGCCCTTGGTGAGAAAGGCGTTGTCCCGCTCAAGGGCGTCCAGCGACTCCTCGAGGCTGCCGGGCAACGATTCCACCTGGGCCGCTTCCTCCGGCTCGAGGTCGTAGAGGTTCTTGTCCAGCGGCTTGGGCGGCTCGATCTTGTTGGCGACGCCGTCGAGCCCGGCCATCAGCATGGCGGAGAAGGCATAGTAGGGGTTGCAGCTCGGATCCGGACTGCGGAACTCGAGGCGCCGGGCCTTCTCGCTCGTGGAGTAGGTCGGGATGCGCACGGCCGCGCTCCGGTTGCGCTGGGAGTACATGAGGTTGATGGGGGCTTCGTAGCCCGGCACCAGCCGGCGGTAGGAGTTGGTGGTGGGAGCGATGAACGCGCACAGCGCCGCCGCGTGCTTCAGGAGTCCGCCGATATAGTACCGCGCGGTGTCGCTCAGCAACGCGTAGTTCTTGGCGTCGTAGAACACGTTCTTCTTGTTCTTCCACAGGCTCTGGTGGGTGTGCATGCCCGAGCCGTTGTCCTGGAAGATCGGCTTCGGCATCATGGTGACGGACTTGCCGTTGCGCATCCCGACGTTCTTGACGATGTACTTGTACTTGAGCACCTGGTCGGCCATGGCGGTCAGGGTGGTGAAGCGCATGTCGATTTCCGACTGGCCGGCGGTTCCCACCTCGTGGTGGTGGACCTCGCAAATGATGCCGCACGACTCCAGCGTCTTGACCATCTCGGAACGGATGTCCTGCAGACTGTCCATGGGCGGGACCGGGAAGTAGCCTTCCTTGTAGCGCGGCTTGTAGCCGAGGTTCTTCTTGTCGCCGTTACCCGAGTTCCAGGCGCCCTCGTCGGAATCGATGTAGTAGAAGCCGTAGTTGTAGCTCTGGTCGAAGCGCACGTTGTCCAGGACGTAGAACTCGATCTCCGGGCCCCAGAAGCTCGTGTCCGCGATGCCGGTGGACTTGAGGTACAACTCGGCCTTCTGGGCCACGTAACGCGGGTCCCTGCTGTAGGGTTGGCCGGTCAGGGGATCCTTGATGTTGCACACCAGGTTCAACGTGGGCAGCGACGTGAAGGGATCCATGAAGGCGGTGTCGGGATCCGGGAACAGCAGCATGTCGGATTCGTCGATGGTCTGGAAACCGCGGATGCTGGAACCGTCGAAGCCGATGCCGTTCTGGAACAGGCCGGCGTCGAACTCGTTGGTGGATATGGAGAAATGCTGCCACAATCCGGGCAGGTCGGTGAACCGCAGGTCCACGATCTCCGCGTTGTTCTTCTTGGCAAATTCGAGCACTTGTTTCGCTGTCATGGCATGTGTCCTTTCGAAGCGCTTATTGGGGACTGTTTGGATACAGGCCTTGAAGGAGCAATCTTCATGCCAAAACCGGAAGCGCCGATTTGTGCCGTAAAGACCGCCCGCGCCGGCGTGGCAGCGCACGAAGGTCCCTTGGTTGCACAAGATTGAATCAGTCAGTGCTCAACGATTGAGCACCCCGGTGATGCGGGCCATCCCGCATGACGGAAGGCCGCGGTGTGTCAGGACTCCGGTTCGGCAGGCTGTGGCTGTGAGAAGCGGCCGGAGCCGGTGAAGCTCAGGCTGAGGGCGATGACCGGGGCCAGACCCGCGATCACGATGAAGAGGGCCGCGACGGCGGCCTGCTCGAATGCTTCGTAAGAGGCGTATTCGTAAACGTGGGTCGCCAGCGTGCTGAAGTTGAAGGGCCGCAGGATCAGCGTCATCGGCAGCTCCTTCATGGCGTCTACGAAGACCAGCATGGCGCCGGTCAGGAGACTGCCCCGCAGCAAGGGAAAGTGGATCCGCGCCAGAACTCCACCGGGACGGTGTCCCAGGGACCGGGCGGCGGCGTCCATGTTGGGGGTGATCTTGGTCAGGCCGGCTTCCAGCGAGCCGAAGGACAGGGCCAGGAAGCGCACGGCGCAGGCGAAGACCAGGGCATAGAGGGTGCCGCTGAAAATCAACCCTGTCGAGGTGTTGAAGTGGGACCTCATGAACCCGTCGATGGCGTTGTCCAGCGCGGCCGCGGGTATCAGGACCCCCACCGCCAGCACCACTCCCGGAACGGTGTAGCCCATGCTCGCGACGCGGGCGGCGCCTTTGACCAGGGCGGTGCCGGACAAGCGGGAGCCGTAGGCGAGGAAGAGCCCGCCGCACAGGCAGACCAGCGCCGCCATGCCGGCTACCGCGAGGCTGTTGAAGGCGAGGCGCAGCGTGTCCACGCCGGTCGCGGATCCGTAGCTCCCCACCGCGGAGGCGGCCATGAGCGTGGCGGGGATGACAAAGCCCAGGGTCAAGGGCGTGGCGCAGGTGAGCAGCGCCAGCAGCCCGCGGACGCCGTGGAGCCGTGCCAAGGGGTGTCGTCGGGGTGCGTTGTGGTTGAACTGGTAGCGTCGCCGTCCCCGGGCGATCCGTTCCAGCGCGGCCATCACCAGCACCAGTGCCAGCACCATGGATGCCAACTGTGCCGCGGCCGGCGCGTTGTTCATGCCGAACCAGACGCGATAGACCCCCACCGTCAACGTCTGCACCGCGAAGTAGTCGACCGTTCCGAAATCGTTCAGCGTCTCCATCAAGGCCAGCAGCACGCCTATGGCAATGGCCGGCCGGGCCAGCGGCAGACCCACTCTAATGAAGCATTTCCAGGTGCCGAGCCCGAGCCCGCGGGCCGCGTCCCACAAGCTCTGGGACTGTTCGACGAAAGCCGCCCGGGCGAGCAGGTAGACGTAGGGGTAAAGCACCAGCGACATGAAGGTCACGGCGCCGCCGAGGGAGCGAATCTCGGGAAACCAGTAGTCGCCGGGGCGTTGCCAGCCGAACAGCTCACGCAGGCCGGTCTGTACCGGACCGGCGAACTCGAGCACGTCGGTGTAGGTGTACGCCGCGATGTAGGCGGGCATGGCCAGCGGCAGCAACAGCGCCCATTGCAGGACGGACCGTCCGGGGAACTCGAACATGGTGACCAGCCAGGCGGTGGCGACGCCGAGGATCAGGACGCCGGCGCCGACGCCGAGGATGAGGCGGAAGGTCTGGTCGATATAGGTGCCGAGGACGGTGGAACTGAGATGGGCCCAGGCGCCGCCGCTGCTTTCAAGGGCGATTCCCAGCACCGCCAGGATCGGGCTGGTGGCCAGTGCCGCCAACCCGATGACGCCCAGGGTCCAGCCGTCGACCCGGGGAAGTCGAACGGGGGCGGACATTACCGGGATCCGGGGCACCGCGGGTGTCGCGCTTGCGGGGCTGGTCTGCATGTCCTGCATCGGTTCGGATGCCCTTCGTCACACCTTGGCGGCGCGCGAAGATGGGCGGGTTTGGAACCCGCCCCTTGCACCGGATGCAGGAACCCTAGCACACGAGTTCCTGTTGCTCAAACCATGAATGTTCGATTGTAGAAACTTCTCAGGAACCGCTTGCCGAACGCACCTGTTTTGCCCCGCTCGATGCCATGGCCGTGGCGCCGCGGGGCTTTCCCAGGGCCGGGTCGACCTCGCCCGAGGCGGCCTTCGCCGCCTCGGCGGTGTGCCGGTCCAGGTAGGTGCCGCCGGTGAGGACCCGGGTCATGATCCGTTCCAGACGGGATGGAGGCGAGTCGGGTTGCCCCGGGCGGGGCAGGGCGTGGAGCTCTCCGGGAACGTGCGCCTGGACGAGATCGCCGAAGCCCCACCGCGTCAGCATGTCCGCGCAGGTGTCGGGCTTGCGCACGTCGAGGATCTCCATGACGTTGTCGCCGTCCGTTTCCACCGTGACCTCCGCCGGCCGGCCGAAGAGGTTGTGGTCGCTGCTGAGGGCCTCCTGGTAGGCGCCCAGGAACAGGATCGCCAGGGTGTAGGAGTCGTCCCAGGGCAAGGCGTGGAGCTCGAAGGTGGAGCGGGGCTCCTGGGGATGCGAGAACTTGTCGATCACGCCGTCCGAGTCACAGGTCAGGTCGGCCAGGATGGCCTTGATGGTGGGCTTTTCCTTGAGCCGGCAGGTGGGCATGATGGGAAACAGCATGTCCAGGACCCAACTGTCCGGCAGCGACTTGAAGATCGAGAAATTGAAGGCATGCAACCGGGCCGCGATGCGTTCCAGGGCCGCCTTGTCCTCGCCGTCGAAGCGTCCGTGGCGCGAGTAACGGCTCGCCAGCTCCACGATCCGGGAGAACGATGATTCCGCCTGGGCCCTTTGCTTCAGGGACAGGAAACCCAGGGAAAAGGCCGAGAGCATCTCGTCCTTCTTCTGGTAGGCGTCGTGCAGGTATTCGCGCCAGTTCTTGCTGTTGATCTCCACCACCATGTCGTCGAGCTCGTTGACGGCGTCCACGTTGGACGCCCGGCCCCGCGTGCGGCTCGGTTTCGGAGTCAACCGCGGCTGTTCCAGAGGATCCACGAGCAGCGCCACGTGGTGGGTGACGAGGAACCGGCCGGCTTCGGTGATGATGCGCGGCTCCGCGATGCGCGCCCGGTCCAGCACTTCCTTGGTGGTGTAGATGATGTCGTTGGCGTATTCCTGGACATTGTAGTTCACGCTGGAATCCGCCGAGCTGTTGCTGCCGTCGTAGTCCACGCCAAGGCCGCCGCCGACGTCCAGGGTGTCGAGCGGGACCCCCAGCTCCTTGAGCTCGACGTAGAACCGAAGCGCTTCCTGCAACGCCTGCTTGAAGTTGCGGATGTTGGTGATCTGGGAGCCCAGATGGAAGTGGAGCAGGCGGAGGCGGTCCAGCAGCTTGCATTCCTTCAGCAGCCGGGTGGCGTCCAGCAGGTCGGATGCGGTGAGACCGAACTTGGACAGGTCTCCGGACGACTCTTCCCAGCGGCCCATGCCGCTGGCGTTGAGCTTCACCCGCGCGCCGAGCCTGGGGCACGTCAGTCCCCTGGCACGCAGCTCGCTCACCAGCTCGTACTCTCGCGGCCGTTCGAACACCACGACGACGTTGTAGCCCGCTTCGCTCGCCGCGGCCGCCAGCTCGATGTAGTCGGTGTCCTTGTAGCCGTTGCAGATGATCGGGCCCCGGCTGTTGCCGAGCATCGACAGCGCCAGGCACAGCTCGGCCTTGGTGCCCACCTCCAGGCCGGCGCCGTAGGGACGCCCGGCCTCGCAGATGCGCGACACCGTGGCCCTGCGGCTGTTGACCTTGAGCGGATAAACGGACGTGTAGGAGCCGCGGTAGTTGAAGGTCTCCGTGGCGGTCTTGAACGCGCGTTGGAGGGTTTCCATCTGCCGGTCGATGAGCTGCGGAAAGCGTACCAGTACCGGCGGGTGTATCCCTTGCCGCTGCAACCGGGTCACGAGCTCGTCCAGATCGACGCGACCGCGCTTGGCCGGCTGGGTGATGATCTCGAGATGTCCGGCGTCGTTGACGTTGGCGAACCCTTCACCCCAGGACCGCCATGTAAAAGGCTCGCCGGCTCCCAATGGCAGCTTCTTCATCTTCCTGGCTTTCCCTCCCTGTCTACTCTCTCCCAAGGTGGTACAGAACCCTGGTTTCTCGGGTTTCCCGCGAGAAATCCACTCTCATCTTAGCACAGTTTCCGGCTATTTTATCGGGCTGCCCGCCGCTCATCGCGCCAGGCGCAGCGGCACGCCGGCCTTCGGGCTGGGCGTGTGGAGTTCTTTCAGGTAGGCGTAGATGGCTTCCTGGGCATGCGTTCGCTTGCCGCCGGCAACGGTCCTGTACCTGTTCTTCAGATCCTTGTCCAGCACTCTCGCCTTGACGTTGTCGTTCCACAGGATGGTCAGTACGTCCGTGAGCTGTTTCTTGAGGGACGGGTCGTAAATGGGACAGGCGACTTCCACGCGGTGGTCGACGTTGCGTTCCATCCAGTCACCGGAGGCGATGTACAGCTTTTCCGCGCCGCCGTTGGCAAAGGCCATGACCCGGGAGTGCTCGAGGAAGCGGTCGAGAATGGCGGTGGCCTCGATGCGCTCGCTGACCTCCTTGACTCCCGGCACCAGCGAGAACATCCCCCGCACCATGAGCCTGACCTCGACCCCGGCCTGGCTGGCCTCGTAGAGCTTCCGGATCAGGCCCGGGTCCTCGAGGTTGTTGATCTTGAGGATGATGTAGGCGGGCCGGCCCTTGCCGGCGTTTTTGATCTCGGTATCGATGAGTTTCGTGAGCTTGCGCCGGGTGTCGTAGGGCGAGACCATCAGGTGCTTGAACGTCGCCCGCCGATAGTTGCTCTCGAGGAAGCCGAACACCCGGCTCACCTCGCCGGTGATCCGCTCGTCGGCGGTGAAGAGACTGTCGTCCGTGTACACCCGCGCGGTGGTTTCGTTGAAGTTGCCGGTGCCGATGTTGGCGTACAGGATGGTCCTTCGATGCGACACCCGGGTGATGAGGATGAGCTTGGCATGCACCTTGAGTCCCGGCACGCCGTTGATGACCCGGACGCCTTCTTCCTGGAGGCGCTCCGCCCAGTAGACGTTGTCGGCTTCGTCGAAACGCGCCTGCAACTCCATGACGACCGTCACCTGTTTGCCGTTGCGGCTGGCGTTGATCAGGGCATTGACGATCTTCGAGTTGTGGGCCACCCGGTACAGCGTCATTTTGATGGAACGCACCTTGGGGTCGATGGCCGCCTGGCGCAGGAACTCGATGACGTAGTCGAAGCTCTGATACGGGTAGTGCAGCAGGACGTCCCGGCGCCGGATGGCCTTGAAGAACGTGGCACCCGCGTCGATGTCCTTGTGGGCCAGCGGCGGCAGCGGCGCCGCCGACAACTTCTTGGGCCCGATGCGCGGAAATCCCATGAAGTCCTTGAAGTTGTGGTACCGTCCACCGGGAATGAACGGGCCGGACTCCGAATCGAGGCCCATCTTGCGCTGCAGCAGCTTGAGCAGCGGCCGGGGAATCTGGCTGTCGTAGATGAAA
>JAPOQB010000654.1 GCA_026710965.1 Deltaproteobacteria bacterium
CAAGGCCGCCACCCAGGCGGGAACGGCCAATACTCAGTACATGGCGGCCAAGGAGCAGAACGACGCTATCCAGACTGCGCAGCAAATCGCCGAGGAACAGCAGAGAGTGACTGCTGTTGACGCCGCCAAGAGGGCAGCCGACTCGGCCGTGACGGCTGCCGAGACCGCGAAGGACAACGCGGCACAGGCAGCGACGGCTGCGGAGACGGCGCGTGACGAGGCCGAGGCTGCGTACATGATGGCCATGGCTTCGCGCACCGACTCCGCGACGGCCAAGGCTGAGTATGAGAAGGCCAAGGCCGCAGCGATGATGGCAAGGACAGCGGCGACCGACGCAAACACTGCCTACATGGCCGCGAAGATGGCTGCCGAGGGCATCATGGACGATGGCACGGCAGAGGCTGCCCGGGAGGCGCAGAGTACGGCCGAGGAGGAGCAGGAAAAGGCCGAAATGGCGGAGATGACCGCCGAGACCGAGCAAGGGAAGGCGGAGACGGCCGAGACGGAGGCCATGACGGCGGCCGACACGCATGTGCTCAGCCTGTTCCAGGCGGCGAACGGCGCTCACGTCATGGACGATGCGAACACACCGGCCGACGAGAAGGCGGCGCACGTTACTAGGGTCGGTGCGGCCATGGCCACGATTGCGTCTGCGACCGACGGCAATCAGGCTGCCAGTACAGTCGCCAGCGCCTTATGGTCGGGGGACACGGTGGACGACCCGACCACTGATGCCGACGAGTTCGTCGAGGGCACGTTCTCGTTCACGGTGAATATTGCCGGTAATACCGCAATCACGTCCGAGTTGAAGGCAAGCAGGGCAGCCACTGACCTCAACGGCGATGGCGATACCGACGACACTGGCGAAGCCCGTATCATCCAGACCGCCAGGATGATTGAGGATCTCGGTGTCTTCCGGGGGTACGACCTCTGGGAGGATGACGGGGACGCCGACACCACCACGGACCGTGCCCGCGCGATCGTCTTCACCAACAAGCAGCAGGGCGACGATAGCGTTCTCGCGGTGGTTGGGGGCGCGGCTAGGTCGGTCAAGGGCCAAGATGTGGCGGTGGGCGAACTGAGCAACGTCAGGAGCTCAGGAGACACCATCACAGGCGTCACGTGGACACCTTCAGGCGAGGCGCCGCTGATGGGCACCCTGACCTGCGGCGAGACTTGCAACATTGTGCTTGGTGAGAATGGTGCGGTGACTACCATCACCGGTTACACGTTCACCGGTAGTCGGGCGACCGTAGAAGAAGTCGAGGCCGCAGACGCCGGGCAGGACGACGATTATCTCATCTTCGGCCTCTGGCTGGATGAGGACACCACGACCACCCCCAACACCAACACCTTCGGCGCCTTCGCATCCGGCGGCACAGCGGCCCCCGTCGGGGACGTAATCACCGGCACGGCTACCTACACCGGCAAGGCTGCCGGCGCCCATCACATGACGGGCGAAGGCGTCAACTGGTTCGACGGCGACGCTCGCCTGACGGCCAACTTCGGTCCTGCTACCGGGGATGGCGCTGCCGGAACCGTCTCGGGTGCGATCAGCAACATCCGGGTGGCCGGCGGCGAGGCGATGTCGACCCCGATCTACCTGGGGGAGGCCGATCTGACCACTGACACCGCCACCTTCAACGGCGCGGCGTTCATGGGTGCGGCGACTGCACCGGGTGCCGACACGCATGAGTTCGACGGTACCTGGAGCGGCTCGTTCTTCGGTCCCAGCGCGGCGGTCGTTGACGACCCGGAGACGACCGAGGATGAGACGCTCGCCGCTGGCGCGCTCGCACCCGCGGCGACGGCCGGCACCTTCGGTGTCACCAAGTCCACGGGTACGGGTGACGACGAGGTTGTCGAGAGCTTCGTGGGCGCCTTCGGTGCGCACAAGGAGTAAGTCTTCGGTAGACAACTGCGAGATCAGCTGGGGCGGCCTTCGGGCCGCCCCTTTTTTTCTCGCTACGACGAACGACGAAAGGCTTCACGATGCCACTCACGCACTTCTTCCGCTGGGTCAAGGCGGCGGCGCTTGGCGCCATTCTCTTGTTCGCGCACCCGGCCTGGGGCGTCCAGCACGATCTCGAAGCGACATCCTCCCCCGAGGCTTCCGAGCCAGGGGGCGTTGCCGATGCACGTGCGTTGATCGACGCGGGCCGGTTCATGGACGCGGTTGCGATCCTGGGACCGCTGGTGCAGGACGACGTGATCGAGGCCAACTCGCTCTTCCTCTACGGCCTTGCGGCGATGGGGGCGTCGCAGCAGGCGGACGTGCCCGAGGACACGCGCGAGGCGCTGCTGGACCAGGC
>JAPOQB010000791.1 GCA_026710965.1 Deltaproteobacteria bacterium
GCCGCCGACATTACGCGCGCCGCCCGCGGCTACGGACTGGAATCCCAAGGCTGGCGCCGGGAACCGGAACAGCTTCACGACATGACCATGCCGCTGATCATCTTCTGGGAATTCAATCATTTCCTGGTACTGGAGGGATTCCGGGGCGGCAGCTACCTGGTGAACGACCCGGCCAACGGACACCGGACGCTGAGCGCGGAAGAGTTCGACGAGGGGTTTACCGGCATCGCGCTCAGCTTTGAGGCCGGTCCGGACTTCCGTCCGGGCGGCTCCCGCCCCGGCGTCGTCCGCAGGCTGTGGCCCTGGCTGACGGACGTGACCGGGCCGCTGGCGTTCGCGCTGTGCTGCGGGCTGCTGCTGTCGCTTCCGGTCGCCGCCCTGCCGTTCCTGCTGAGCGTCTTCGTCGACCATGTCCTGAGCGGACAGGAGCCCCAGTGGGGAGTTGCGCTGGCGGGCGGGGTGGCCCTGGCCGGCGGACTGGTGTACCTGCTGACCTGGCTGCGACAGCGCTGCCTGAGGCTCCTGGCGGTGCGGCTCTCCGTGCACCACGCGGACCGCTTCATCAGGCGGCTGTTCCGCCTAAAGATGCGGTTCTTCACCAACCGCTACGGCGGCGACCTGACCTCCCGTATCCAGCTGATCGACCAGGTCGCCAAGGTGGCCACCGAGCAGTTCGTCGGGGTGGTCATCGAGCTGGTGACCAGCGCCGTGTTCCTGCTGTTCCTGTTCCTGTACGACCCGGCGCTGGCGGGGGCGGGGGCGGCGCTCGGCGCGGTAAACCTGTACGTCATGCGTCTGCTCACCCGGGGGCGGGTGGGCGAGAACCGCCGCCTCCAGCGAGAGCAGGGCAAGCTGCAGGGCGTGGGGATGTACGGCCTGAGCAACATCGACACCCTGCAGGCGACCTCGGGGGAGGTGGGGTTCTTCTCCCACTGGAGCGGCTACCAGGCCCGGGAGCTGCTGGCCCGCCAGCGCTTCGCGGAGATAGGGCACCTAATAGGGGCGCTGCCCGGCGTGTTCATGATACTGGGCAACGCAGTCGTGCTGGGAGTGGCGGGCTGGCGCGTGATGGAGGGCGACATGTCCTTGGGCATGATGATGGGGTGCTACGTCCTGGCGTCGTACTTCCTGCTACCCATCGGCCGCTTCGCCCAGTTCGCCGACCTGTTCCAGGTCCTGGAGGCCAACCTGCAACGGCTCGAAGACGTGATGGACGCCCCGGAGGACGAATACTTTCAGGACGGCGGGGAGCAGCCTTCGACGAGGAGCGCCACCCTGAGCCGGACTGTGCGGTTGAGCGGGCAGCTTGAGCTGTGCAACGTGGAGTTCGGCCACAAGGCGAACCGGGAGCCGATGCTCCGGGACTTCAACCTGACCATCGAGCCGGGGCAGAGGGTGGCAGTGGTAGGTCCCACGGGGTCGGGCAAGTCGACGCTGGCGCTGCTGGCGGCGGGAGTCCATCAGCCCTGGTCCGGGGGGGTACTTCTAGACGGCCACCCGCGCTCAGAGATCCCCCGCGACCTGCTCGGCAACTCGGTGGCCATGGTCGACCAGCGTATATTCCTGTTCGCCGGGACCGTGCGGGAGAACCTGAGCCTGTGGAACCCTGAGATCCCCGAGCAAGACCTAGTGGCCGCGGCCACCGATGCCGCCATACACGATGAGATCATGGCGCGGGCGCAGGGCTACGATGCGCCTGTGGATGAGGGCGGGCGGAACTTCAGCGGTGGCCAGCGCCAGCGCCTGGAGATCGCCCGCGCCCTCGTGGGCAATCCGTCGCTGCTGATACTTGACGAGGCCACCAGCGCCCTGGACCCGATCACCGAGGTGCGCATTGACGACGCCCTGCGCCGGCGCGGGTGCAGCTGCCTGATCGTGGCGCACCGCCTCAGCACCATCCGCGACTGTGACCTGATCGTGGTCCTGGAGGGCGGTCGGGAAGTGCAGCGGGGCACGCACACCGAGCTGATGGCGGACCAGGACGGCCTCTACCACCACCTGATGGAGACGGAATGAGCAACAATTCGGAACAGGCCGTCGGCGCGCACCGCCTAGCCGAACTGGCGGCCGCCCTCGGGGAGCCGGTGGCTGGGGGCGGCAACCGTCCCATCCACCTCTCCGCCCCCAGCGTCCTGTGCTTCGTGGCGGAGGGATCGGTGGACGTGTTCGCGGCCCGCCGCCGGGCGGACGGCGTGCCGGCCGACTTCAAGCATCTCCTGCGGGCGAAGGGCGGGCGACTATTGTTTCCCGCCGTAGAGGGCCTGACCGGGACGGTGCTGGTGGCTAAGGGCCTTCCCGGCTCTGCGCTGCGCCTGATGCCGCTGGACACGCTCGACGGCGCCGGGTGCGACGAACAGGTCGTCGAGCAGGC
>JAPOQB010000793.1 GCA_026710965.1 Deltaproteobacteria bacterium
GATCACGAATCGCAGGCGTTCGGTCAGGCGCTGTCGATAGCGGTTGAAAATCCTGAAGGCCGGGTCCAGGTCTCCAACCTTGAGCAGATCGTCAAAGCGCGTCCTCAGGGGCTTGAACTCCTCGATGTCGGCGGCCCAGAAGTAGCTCCGCGTCGGGTCCATGGTTCCGACATAGGAGTCGAAAATCCTGCCGGAGAGCTCATCGTTCAGCGTGACGGAATTGTAGTGTCCCTGGGTGAGCCTGTTGAGGAGCTCCGCTCCGATGACCCTCTGTTGATGGTCCGGCGACAGAGCCGCCGGCACCGGCTCGGCCGCCGGTTGAGCCGATACCGGACCGGCCAGCAGCCACAGAACGGCAGCCGCGGTTGCCAGGCAACGCATGACGCGTGGAGGAAAATGATCCATCGGTTATCGTCCGCGACCGGGCGACCCGGTCCACGTCAATCAGTCTAGACCAACGTGTACCGGCCAGCAAGGCACCTCGTTCGATTTGCGGTGTTCGCGCTTGTTGCTTCGGAAGACCTTTCACGTTAGCCTTGAAACAATTCCCAAAGGCTTCGAAGCTCATTGGACTTTAATGTATTGGACTTCGAAGCGCGGCATACCTCGAAGGAGCGGGATCCGTGAGACTTCGACGCAACCCCACTCGCACCGTCCGCATCGGCACCACCGCGATCGGCGGCGATCATCCCATCGCGGTTCAAAGCATGTGCGCGACCCACACCCAGGATGTCGCGGCCACGGTGGCGCAGGTCAACGACCTCGCCCGGGCCGGGGCCGACGTGGTGC
Organism: Deltaproteobacteria bacterium; assembly: GCA_026710965.1. GTDB lineage: Bacteria > Desulfobacterota > Binatia > UBA9968 > JAJDTQ01 > JAJDTQ01. Next base: position 790 of record JAPOQB010000793.1, read on the forward strand.
GCATCGCGGTGGACAGCAAGAAGGATGCGGCGGCGTTGGCGGAGATTCGCGGCGCCACCGAAGCCAACCTCTCGGTGGACCTTCAGGAGAACTACCGGCTCGCCAGCGCCGTCGCGCCCCACGTGGACAAGATCCGCTACAACCCCGGTCACCTCTACCACCACGAGCGGCAGAAACCCTGGCAGGACAAGGTCAGGTTCCTGGTGGAGGTGGCAGAGGCCAACGACTGCGCCATGCGCGTGGGTGTGAACTGCGGCTCGGTGGATCCGGCGCAGCAGGGAAAGTTTCCCGACGACGACTCCATCTCGCCGATGCTGGCCAGCGCCTGGGAGCACTGCGAGTTGCTGGACAGCCTGGGCTATACCCGCTACTGCGTCTCGCTCAAGGACTCGGATCCGGCCAAGGTCGTCGAGGTCAACAAGCGGTTCGCGGCCGAGCGTCCGGACGTGCCGCTCCATCTCGGCGTTACCGAGGCGGGATTGCCGCCTGACGGGGTCATCAAGACCCGCGTCGCCTTCGAGCAACTCATCAGCCGGGGCATCGGCGACACCATCCGCGTGTCCCTGACCGTGCCCAATCCGCGGAAGCCCGAGGAGATCGCCGCCGGACGCGAAATCCTTGCCGACATCGCCGAAGGCCGGGTGCGCAGCGTCGTGGACTACGGCCGCGACACCCTGAACATCATCAGTTGTCCGAGCTGCTCACGGGTGGAGAACGAGAACTTCGTGGAGCTGGCGCAACAGGTCAAGGAGATGACCGCCTACGCCGCCGAGCATGCCATTACCATCGCGGTCATGGGCTGCCGGGTGAACGGACCCGGGGAAACCGACGACGCCGACCTGGGGCTCTGGTGCGGCCCCCGGTTCGTCAACCTCAAGCGCGGCAGCGAGCCGCTGGGGGCCTTTCCCTACGACGAGATCCTTCCGCGCCTCAAGGACGAGCTCGACGGCATGATCGCCGGGCGGGCGGACACCGCCGATTGACGTTCCTGTAGCGTACTCGCCTTTCCCACCATGCATTTCTGGGACCTGATAGAAAAACCCATCATCGGCCTCTCGCCCATGGACGGCGTCACCGACGCCTCGTTCCGGCGGGTGGCGGCGCGCTACGGACGGCCGGACCTGTGCATGACGGAGTTCACCAGCGTCGAGGCCATCTGTTGCGGCGCCGAGGGGTTCGTGCGCGACCTGTCCTACGGCGACTACGAGCGCCCGGTCCTGGCGCAGATCTACGGCCGGACGACGGAGTCCTTCTACCAGGTGGCGCACATCGTCTGCGAGCTCGGGTTCGACGGCCTGGACATCAACATGGGATGCCCGGCCAAGAACGTGGCCAACAAGGGTTGCGGCGCCGGTCTGATCCGCACTCCTGAGCTGGCGGTGAGCATCATCCGCGCGGCCCGCAGGGGCCTCGAGGATTGGGCCGCGGGGCAGCGGCTGGAAGACGTGGGCCTGGCGCCGGAAGTGGTGGAGAGAGTCCGTCACATGAATCGCGGGCGCGCACGGCCGGAGGCGCGGCAACTCATCCCGCTCTCGGTCAAGACCCGGGTGGGCTATGACAAGGTGGAGGTGGACGAGTGGATCCCGGTGTTGCTGGGCGAACGGCCGGCGGCCCTCTCGCTGCACGGCCGCACGCTGAAACAGATGTACCGGGGGCTCGCGGACTGGGATGCCATCCACCGCGCAGTGGAACTGGCCCGGGACCTGCCGACGCTGGTCCTCGGGAACGGGGACCTCAAATCCATGTCCGACGCGGTGGAGCGGGTCCGGCAAACCGGCGTTGACGGCGTGCTGCTGGGGCGAGGCGCCATGGGGAACCCCTGGGTCTTTCGCGACAAGCAGTGGGCCAAGGATACCCTGGCCGGGATCTCGAGTCCGGGCGGCGCGGGGCTTGACGTGGGCCAGGAAGAGCGCACCCGTGTGTTGCTGGAA
>JAPOQB010000796.1 GCA_026710965.1 Deltaproteobacteria bacterium
GTGGCCAAGTGGGGAAGCCTGGACATCCTCGTCAACAGCGTCGGCTTCCGCGGCCCCATGGTCGAGGTGCACGAGATCACCGAGGAGGAATGGGACCAGGTCCTCAACGTCAACCTCAAGGCGATCTTCCTGTGCTGCAAGGCCGCGCTGAAGGTGATGATCGAGCAGAAACGCGGCAGCATCGTCAGCATCTCCGGCACCGCCGGACGCGAGGGCATGGCGCTCCGCGGCTCCCTGTGCGCTGCCAAGTGGGGCCTGCTGGGCCTCACCCAGACCATCGCCAAGGAGGCCGGCCCTTCGGGCGTGCGCGCCAACGTCATCTGCCCCGGCGGCATGGACGAAGCCGACCTGCGGGAAATGTACCAGGACCGCGCCAAGGGCCTCGGCGTCACCTTCGAGGAGTTGTGGGAGGGCGTCCTGGCCCACACCCCGCTACGGAAGCACGCACTGCACGAAGAGGTGGCCAACGCCGCCCTCTTCCTCGCCTCCGGGGACTCCTCCCACACCACCGGCGAGGCGCTGAACGTTTCGGGCGGGCGGTTGATGTCCTGAACCACGTGGCCGGTTCTGAACCGCGCCCGACGAGGGACCGATCGGGACCTCCTCCGGATCAGCCGCGGCGGTCGAGCGGCTGGAACTCGAGATCGGCGGCGCCCACGTACCGGGAATTGGGCCGGAACAGGCGGTTGTTGTCAATCTGCTCGATGATGTGCGCCGACCAGCCTACCACGCGGCTCATGGCGAAGATGGGCGTGTTGAGGGCGATGGGAATCTTCATCATGTGGTAGATGGGCGCGGCGTAGAAGTCCACGTTCGGGCACAGGTTCTTCTCCCCTCGCATCACCTCCTCCACGGTGATGCAGATGTCGCTCAGCCGGGTGTCGTCGAGCTGCCTGCCTAAAAGCACGCCCCACTTCTTCGCCACCTCCACCCGGGAGTCCGCGGTCTTGTAGATGCGGTGGCCGAAACCCATCACGCGATTCTTCTGCCGCAGGCTCTCCTCCACCCAGGCCTCGGCCCGGGCCGGCTCGCCGATCTCCAGGATCACGTCCATGGCCTTCTCGTTGGCGCCGCCGTGGAGCGGGCCCTTGAGGGCCGCGATGGCGCCCACCACCGCGCCGTACAGGTCCGACAGCGTGGAGGCGATGACCCGGGCTGTGAAGGTGGAGGCATTGAACTCGTGCTCCATGTACAGGATCAGCGTCACCTCCAGCACCCTCGCCTCGAACTCGTCCGGCCGCTCGCCCCGCAGCATGTGGAGAAAGTTGGCGGCGTGGTTGAGCTCCGGGTCCGGCGCCACCACATCCAGACCCTGGGAGAGGCGGTGCAGCGCGGCAACCACCGTAGCCATGCGCGCCAGCAGGCGGGTGGCCTTGCGCAGGTTGGCGTCGCGGGAGTCGTCTCCGGCATCGGGATCGTAGAGCGCCAGCGACGACACCGCGGTACGCAGAGCGTCCATCGGCACCGCATCCGAGGGAAGCAGCTCGAGGCTCTCGATCACCCCCGGCGGAAGCGCCCGGCCGGAGCGCAACTCCGCGTCGAACGCCTTCAGCTCGGCACCCGAGGGAAGCCTGCCGAAGAGCACCAGGTA
>JAPOQB010000765.1 GCA_026710965.1 Deltaproteobacteria bacterium
GACCGGAAAGCGTCGGTTCAGGTCGAGGGCACCGCCCCTCTCGTGCCGCTGACCGATCCCGATGACGGCGTTACCCTGGATCTGCCCGTCAGACGGGCGGGCGCCATCGACTACCCCTACGATGTCGACTACTACCTGATTTCCCTACACGCTGGCGAGACCGTTCGCGTGCTCGTTGACTCGCTCCTGACCGACCCGCTCCTGACCGTCGACTACCGCCACTCTCTCGCCGCCGCCGTGGACGATGACAGCGGCGGCGGCCTGTTCCAACTCGATGCCGAACTGGTCTTCCGTGCCGAGGTCGACCGGGTACATCGTTTCGTCATCCACGATCCTCGTGGTGCTGTCGGCGGCTATACCCTCTCCATCGAGCGGGAGAACGGTCGCCATTAGCGAACCAGTTGGCGATGACCAGGGCGGACCGGGAACAGCTGCCCATGCCGGCGAAGCGCTTCGTGCGCGAGAACGTGCCGATGCTGGCGTTCATCCTCGCCGAGGATGCGCCGGCGCGGCGCGCCGAGACCTACTATCAGGCGGCGGTCGTGCACAAGCGCCACGCGCGGCACCTGGTGCGCACGGCCGCGTCTACGAGCGCGGGTGTGCCCGGCTGAGGTTTCGGGGATGAGCGGGCAGATCGTGTTCACCGCCGAGCAGTACAACGACCTGGGCGCACATCTACGCGAGCAGGGCATCACGGCCGCTCAGGCGGTAGGGATGGCCGCGATGGCGTTGAAAATCCACTACGGCCAGGATTACGCGGTTCGGATGCTGCGCTACCTCGCGGACACATGGAACGGGGCTACCCGCATCATCACGTGCCGCCGCCCAACCACATGGACAACTTGATGGCGCAGATCGCGTTGGCACTGGCGGCGGTGGTGCTCGTCTTCGCTCTCACGGGCAACGTCGTGCTACCGCCGCCAATACCTGCAGGAGAGGCCCTATGGTGGGCCACCGCCCTTCCAAGTCGGGGAGCGCGGGTTCGATTCCCGTCTCCTGCTTCGCCGCAACCAGCGGCACAGGAGGACACATGTCCAGACAAGTATTCGTCGCGGCCTTGACGGGGCTGCTCATCTTTGCCGGGTGCACCATGCCGGTTCAAGAACCGACGCGGACCGCCACGTGCGAGGCGCTCGATGGCGACGCGGGGCAGATGGCGGACAATCGAACCATCAGCATCAGCTCCTTGTCGGGGTGCACGCTCACCACCGTCATCGGAGCGAACATCGACTACGATTTCGTGTCTCCCCTCCGGGATGTCAGAATATCGTGGATACCGTCAGGAACCTCGAAAACAGATGCTAGCGAATCGACCCGCCTAACGGTCTCGGGAACAGTGGCGGGGCCGCCGGAGAACAGGTCGGTACGCGTCTGGTACGGGACCAAGAGTCTCCTCTTTACCTGGAAGGTCGAGAGGACAATCGGATGACGCATCCACGCGCGACATTCCGATACAGCGCGCTCATCGCGGACGAGATCCCAGTCAGGCGCAACCACGCCGGCATCCGACGACGCGCACCGCGAGCTGGTCTCCAGCATCCGCTCTCACGGCTTGCTGGAGCCGCTGGTAGTGCGCCAGGGCAACAACGGCGACTGGCGCGTGGTGGCCGGCAACCGCCGGCTCGCGGAGAATACCACCCGCGTGGCCATGCACCCGGCCGACCACAAGCCCTCACGTTCAAGCGGCTGATCGACGAGGGGGCGAGCCACGAGGACGTGACGCATCGCTTCGGACTGGCCACACGCACAGTCGAGCGCCGCGTGCGGTTCGCGCACCTGGCGCCGCCCATCCTGGAGGCGTTCCGCGCCGGCACGAAGGGAAGGCGCGGAGCCACGTACGGTCGTTTCGATTAGAACCCCGGTGCAGCCCCTGGCAGACTGCTGTTCGGGTGGGGTGGCGTGGTGAGCACCAAGACCTACGGCCACCTGCATGAGGACGACCGCGCCTGGTTCATCGCCGATTCCTTCAACTGGCTTGTCGAGCACGACCGCGGCGAACCGATGCGCGCGCAGAAGGCGTACCCGTGTTATGTCTGCGGGCGCTCAATACCCGCCGGAGAACGGTACCGGCGGCTGCGCGGCGGCGTCGCGCGGATCAACGTAAAGGTCCATGAA
>JAPOQB010000798.1 GCA_026710965.1 Deltaproteobacteria bacterium
AGCGACTCGTGGGTCCGATGAAACTCGCCGGCCAGCGTTGGTACCCCGGCCTCGGTCAGCACGGCATCCGGCACCGGCACCTCCACCTCGCTGAACTGCCCCACGTAGCGTACGTCCGCCGCGCAGCTTACCGCAATCCGATCATGCGGAACACCCTCGGCGAGGAGCGCTTCCTGCGCCGCGCACCGAAGCTCCTCGTAGTGCCGTTCCACCGTGTCTCGTTCGAGCCGGTCCAGGGACATCACACAACTCCGCACCAAGTCGTGGCGCAGGTCTGACAGGAGCTGCCCCGCGGCGCACATGACCGACGCCTCCCGGGGCACCAGGATCAATCCGATGTCCAGCTCCCGGGCGATGGCGCAGGCGTGGATGGGACCCGCCCCGCCGGCGGCCACCAGCACGAACTCGCGCGGGTCGTGTCCGCGCCGCACGGAGACCTCCCGGATGGCATCCACCATGTTGGCGTTCACCACCTGGTGGGCGCCATAGGCGGCTCGCACCACCTCCACTCCCAGCGGCTTGGCCACGTGCCGGCGGAACGCTTCCCGCGCGGCGGCCTCGTCCAGCCGCAGACGTCCGCCCCAGAACCGTTCCGCTCCCAGGTAACCCACCAGCAGGTCCGCGTCGGTGACCGTGGGCCGGGTTCCGCCCCGGCCGTAACACACTGGGCCCGGGTCGGCGCCCGCGCTCTCGGGCCCCACCCGCAGCAGTCCGCGGTCATCCACGGTCAGGATGCTGCCGCCGCCGGCGCCGATGGTGTGCACCGCCACCATGGGCAACGCGATGCGGTGGCCGGCGATCTCCATCTCCTTGGTCACCTCCACCTCGCCCTGGTTGACCAGGCAGACGTCGAAGCTCGTCCCTCCCATGTCGGTGGTGATGGCGTTGGATATGCCGTGCAGGCCGGCGTACCAGAGGCCCGCCACCGGCCCGGCGGCCGGGCCGGAGAGGATGCTGCGGACGCCGAACCGAGCTGCTGAAGCCAGGCCCATGACGCCGCCGCTGGACTGCATGACCAGCAGCCGGCCACGGAACCCGTTGTCCTCGAGCCGGTCCTGGAGGGAGCGGAGGTAGGCGGCGAGCACCGGCGTCACGTAGGCGTTGACCGCGGTGGTGCTGAGGCGTTCGTACAGTCGGACCTCCGGCAGCACCTCGCTGGAAAGCGATACGTGCGCCTCCGGCAACGCAGCGCGGAGCCGCGACGCCACCGCGTGCTCGTGGGCGTCGTTGGCGAAGGAGAACATGAACCCCACGGCGACACTCTCCACGCCCGCGCGGCGTAATCCGTCCACGGCCGAATCCACGGAGTCCTCGCCTACCGCTTCCAACACCGCGCCGTCGCCGTCCATGCGCTCGGCGATGGGATAAATACGTTGCCTGGGAATCAACGGGTCGGGGGGCGCCTGCTTGGGGTCGTACAGGTCCGAGCGCACCCCGCGCCGCATATTCAGCACGTCCCGGAACCCCGCGGTGGTGAGCAGCGCCGTGCGCGCCCCGTCGCGCGTGAGCAAGGCGTTGGTGGCGATGGTGCTGCCGTGGACGATCCTCTCGGTGCGCTCCAGCAGCTCGCCGAGCGTGAGGTCCAGCTCCTCGGCCACCAGCGCGAGTCCGGCCACCAGCGCCCCCGCCCGGTCCTCCGGATCGGACAGGGTCTTCAGGATGCGGCGATGGCCGTTGCCGGACACCATCAGGTCGATGAAGGTGCCGCCAACGTCCACGCCAACAGTGTATTGACTTCTAGAATCATCCATAACTTGCTGATATCGATGGAAATATCCAATGAATCCTCAGAACCGGGCCACGGCCCCGCCAGGACCGCCTCATTCAGTTCGATTCCGGCAGACATGAAAACTTCTCCCGCCATCTGACGCAACGTTGCGCATCGCGTTCTTCATAAACACGCAAAGCACACTGATGTTCCAGCATGAACGTGCTCTCCCGATCCTCCCCCAATGCGGTTATTCGCATGGTATACCACGCCGTTACCGCACCCCGAGGTGGGGATTCGAAAATCGGAAACTCGGGATCACCACCCTCCTTCACGCCGTTCAAAGCCCCCTGTCAACATTAGCGGCACGTCGGTTACCTCTTGACTGAGCAGAAATCCGTGCCCGGCGTGAACATGGACGCCGCTGAATCCTGTGAGCACCCTCAATCGTGGCACGTCTGACCAGGCACTTTATCGCCCGCTGATCGGTCTGCGTTCCGAACACAAGATTTCCAGGTTTCTCCCGATGGCGAGGATCAACTTGAACATCACCAATGATCGACACTGCTACTCCGCCTTCCGCCCATCTCTCGTAGAGTCGAATCTGAGCCTCCGTGGGATCACCTTCGCCGTTCCCAAGCGAATCCGACATAGCTGACTTTGCCAGTCGATTTTTCAAGGTCGCACCACAAGGAAGTTCCAGGGAGCTTCGAAGCACAACATTGGGTTTCGAAGTTTCACGCTCCAAGATTCGTCCCAATCATCTCCGTTCCTCTTGAGGGCGGCAATGGTGCAGCTTCGGAGCCTGCCGAGCGGAAAGAACAAGCTCTACTCGACGCGTTGCCGGTTCGCGCCGAAAGACCCCACGATTTCGCTGCGTTCGAAGATGCCCACGACGCCGGCATGGCCTTCGCCGATGAAGCGGCCCTGTATGTAGTCGCTACTTCCAGCCGGCTTTTCCCCGAATGCGCTGCCGTCGAGGGGAATGTTCTCCCAAGGCGGAATGCTCCTGCCGTCCAGCCGGGCACCGGTTTCCAGATCATGGAAATTGTCGAGAGCGACATCGACATCCGGATTGGCGAAATCGTCGATGACAAGTGTGGCATCGCCTCGCACGAACTGTCCGCGGGTCACGAGATCGCTGACATCCACGCCGATCATCGCTCCTTTCCAGGTTGCGGACATTCCCTGGGCGGTCGCCGGCGCCATGGCGCTGCTCACGCCGATGGCGCTGGCATCGAAGACGGTGCCGAGTCCGGCGGGTTGGTGTTGTTCGTCCCTGACCGCCAGAACGGTCCGGTTGACGAAGAAAGCGCCGTCATTGAGCCAACCGCCGTAGAAGTCTGCCCTGAACGCCCTTTCATCGGTACGCAGGCCAAAGCCTTCCAAGATCGGGACGCCGCGGACAGTCTCGGTCGGTGGCTTGAGTGTCAGGGAATCCTTCAGGCGCTCCGCGAAGTGCTTGTTTCCAAAGTCCAATCGCGGCTCGACCAGGGCACGGGCCAGCGCCTCTTCGAGGCCCGCTGCAGTGCGGCTTACGCCACAGACCGGGCCATCGCACTTGGTAAAGGTGCGGGACGATGCTCCATCGAACCGGAACACATGCTGATCGCTGGCAAGCGTCGTGGTGGCGGATTCCACTCTTGCGACCGTGCCGAGCTTGAGCTGTTCCGCCGACAGAGCGGTGCCGGGTCCGGTCTCCATCGACGGCATTTGCTCCTGGTTCCCGGCACCGCATCCGGAAAGGACGAATGTCACGATGATCGCGGTCAACGTGGTTGCGGTGCTTCCGGTGCGCATCATCTGCCTCCTCCTTTGAATCGAGCCGCCTCGCAGCGTTC
>JAPOQB010000799.1 GCA_026710965.1 Deltaproteobacteria bacterium
AATCAGGTAGTAGTCGACATCGTAGGGGTAGTCGATGGCGCCCGCCCGTCTGACGGGCAGATCCAGGGTAACGCCGTCATCGGGATCGGTCAGCGGCACGAGAGGGGCGGTGCCCTCGACCTGAACCGACGCTTTCCGGTCGTCGAACTGCTCGACCAGAAGAAGGAACGGCGCGGCGCCTTCGAGGACGGCGGAAATGGACTCGACACCGCCCGGGTGGTGCTCGTCCACTTCGGCGATGGCGTAACCGGTCCAGTCCACGATAGCTACCGTGAGGTCGGAGACGCTCTGCAGGATGAAGCTTACCTGCTCGCCGGGCTGAGCATCGATAGCGAACGCCTGTTCCCCCCAAAGGTAGTCCAGGTCGAACCGTATTGGTGTGTCTTGTACCGCCGCGGCCAGGTTTTGATCGCCGCGGTGCGGCGGAACATCCCCACCGGTGAGCAGCGCAGACACCCGTGGCAGGAGGTCGGCGGCCGACATTGCCAAACCGAAGTGGCCGAAGCCGCCGCCGAACCCGGTCATGCCGACCACGGCACCAGTAGCGGACGCCAATACGCCGCCACTTTGTCCGTCATCGGTGGCCGCGTCGGTCTGCAGATAGGTCACGTGTTGATCTGGCCAGAGGCGATAGCGGGACAGAATTCCGTGGCGGATGGAGGGCTGAGGGAACGGCTCCACTTCGCCGGGGTAGCCGATGGAGAACAGATCGGCGCCGACCGGAAGAGTGTTGGAGATGTCGAACGGAGGCGGGGCGGGAGGAGAGTCGAGCCCGACGGGGCCGAGGACGGCGATGTCGGCGAGCAGGTTCCAGGCGATCAGGGGCACATGGGGCAGTTCGGTGCCGTCCGGGAAGACGATGCGGGCGGAGCGGTGGGGATAGAGGACATGGGCCGCGGTGAGGATGGTGTTCGAGGCCAGGAGGAGCCCGCTGCCCCTGCCGGAGCCGGCTTCCACGAACACGACCGCCGGAGCGACCGAGGTGTAGACGGAGGAGGCGGTGTTCTGTTGCGGATAAGCGGCGGCACAGGCAAGAGCGACCGCAGCTACCGCTGATGTCACGATACGACGCATGATCAGTCCCGGCTGTTGGTAGAACGATCAGCGGCGGCCATCGGTGGGTTTGCAGAAACTGGCATCTTGGCTCCCTTCTGTTCCAGGCAATCTGGTTGGTGCGCCGGCACCAGCGCCAGCACCTGTTGCGCGGCGGCGCGCAGCACCGGCTCTCCGGAAGCACCGGAGCGGACAAGCACCCACAGACAGAGCAGCAAGACGAACAGTCCGTGCGCGGTCTGGCGGGGGTCCACGCTGGCGGTGATTTCGCCGGCGCGCTGGCCCTGTTCGATCAGCACCCGGAATCGGTGCTCGGCGGTGCGGTAGAAGCCGGATACGATCCGAGTGATCTCGGCGTCATGAGTCGCCAGTTCGACCCCGGCGTTGACGATGAAGCAGCCGTTGGCGGCCGCTTCCTTGAACACGCCGATGATCGCCCCGTCCGGCGCCAGCGACTGGTTCAGGATCTCCTGCAAGGAGCGGTCGTAGCTCTCGATGTAGGAGCGCAGGGCGCGCACGAACAGGCCGCGCTTGCTGCCGAAGGTGTCGTAGATGCTGCCGCGGCCGATACCCATACAGACCACGAGATCGCCTATCGAGGTGGCGTGGTAGCCGTGGTTCGAGAACCTGCCGATGGCCTTGGTCAGGACATCATCGATCGCGAACCGCTTTACTCTCGGCACCCCGGGCCTACCCGCCACCCTGGTCCGACCGCTCAACCCGGTCAGGCGCGTGTACGGGCAGCAGCGACAGAGCCTGTTGGACAACGGCCCGCAGCACCGGCTCCTTGGCGTCGGAGTGAACCAGCGTACATAAGCCGAGATACAGGCCGAGCAGCGCGCGGGCGGTGTGGACGGGATCCACGTTGCCGGCAACTTCGTTGGCGCTGCGGGCCCGTTCGATGGCGCCTCGAAAGTTCAGTTCCATGCCCAGGAGCACACCTTGCAGTGCCTGGGCCACCTCGGGAGCGAGGGGCCTTGATTCCAAGGCGGTGTTGACGAGCAGCCCCTGATCTCGCTGTTGCGGTGCAGCCGCGTCGGCAGCCCACTCGAATGCGCTGACCAGTGCGGCGCGCGGCGAACCGTCATCGCGCAGGGCGCGCATACCCGGCGCCCGACACTCGGCGCCGTAACGCTGCAGGGTCTGCACGAACAAGGATTGCTTGTCGCCGAAGGTGGTGTAGACGGAGCTGCGGGACAGTCCGAGGCGGCAAGCGAACTCTTCCATCCCGGTGGCCTGGTAGCCGCGCTCGGCAAACAGCTCAATCGAGGTATCGAGGGCGTCTTCTATAGCAAAGGACTTCTTTCTCGGCATAGCTTCATCTGCGGAGGCGGGCATGCTTTGGAGTCTTCCACGGCGAGGGGCTGAAGCCGCGGAAGGAAGGACACGGAGGAGCGCCCACGTCCGTTGCCAGCGTCAGCAAGATCCGGCCAGTCTTCGAACATCCACGCATGGTACCTCCTGGCCGAACACGCTACCGGACGCGGCCGCACTTCGCAAGGTGGGAAGGGTACATACCGTTGAATATAGGTGTATGATTGAGGACAATCAGTGGCGTTATTGTGGATACTCGGTTGACGAGCCGCGTATCGGGGCGATAGGGGAAGGCTAACGGGCGTTATGAAAAATGCAGAGGAATTCCTGAGGGAGATCGAGGCGTTGCGGAACCGCATCTCAAGCCTGAGCGGAGCGGTGCTGCGGATCAGCGCGAGCCTTGATGTCGATACCGTTCTGAACGAGATCGCGGACAGCGTCCGCGTCCTGACCGGTGCCCGCTACGCCGTGATCACGGTATTCGACGACGCCGGGCAGGTCGACTACGTAGCCTCCGGCTTCACCGCGGAGCGAGTACGCGAGCTGGCGGAGTGGCCGGACGGGATGCGGCTGTTCGAGCACCTGCGGAATCTTCCCTCGCCGGTGCGGCTGTCCAACTTGAGCGGCTACGTGAGCTCGCTCGGCTTCTCGACGGAGTACGTTTCGGAGGACACGTTCCTGGGAACGTCGATACGCCATCGGAACGTGCAGACTGGCGCGTTCTTCCTGGGCGGGAAGGAAGACGGGCAGGAGTTCACCGATGAGGACGAGGAGGTGCTGGTACTGTTCGCCGCGCAGGCGGCGACGGCGATCGCGAACGCCCGCGCGTACCGTGCCGAGCAGCGCGCGCGGGCCAACCTGGAGGCGCTGATCGACACCTCGCCGGTGGGGGTGGTGGTGATCGATGCCAGGGCCGGGCGTCTGGTGTCGCTCAATCGGGAGGCACGGCGGATGGTGGCCGGCCTGCTCGATCCTGGCCAGACCGTGGAAGAACTGCTGCAGGTGGTAACCTTCCGGCTCGCCGACGGGCACGATATCGCATTAGGCGAGTTCCCGCTGGAGGGGTTGTTGAGCAACGCCGCCCCGCTCCGCGCCGAAGAAGTCGTGCTGTCGGTGGGCGACGGTCGGAGCATCACGATGCTGATCAACGCGACGCCGATCAAGTTCGAGGGCGATGCGGTGGAGTCACTGATCGTGACCATGCAGGACCTGGGGCCACTGGAGGAGCTGGAGCGCCAGCGGGCGGAGTTCCTGAGTACGGTGAGTCACGAGTTGCGGGCGCCGTTGAGCTCGGTCAAGGGCTTGGCGGCCACCGTGATGAGCGACGCGCGGGTGGTGGATCCGGCGGAGGTGCGGCAGTTCTTCCGGATCATCGACCAGCAGGCCAATTACATGGACCGCCTGATCAGAGACCTGCTCGATGTCGGGCGCATCGACACGGGCATGCTCTCGGTGGACCCGGAACCGGCGGCAGTTGCCGTTCTGGTGGACCAGGCGCGGAGCACGTTCGAGAGCGGCGGATCCCGGCACGTCCTGCACATCGACCTGTCGGAGGACCTGCCTGAGGTGATGGCGGATGAGCGGCGGATCGTGCAGGTCCTGAACAACCTTCTCTCCAACGCGGCCCGGAACTCTCCCGAGTCCACCCCGATACGGATCGCGGCGGTGCACGATGGGGCTGAGGTAGCGATCTCGGTATCGGACGAAGGCAAGGGAGTGGCGCCGGAGCGGCTGCCGCAACTGTTCCGCAAGCACGCCGCCGGCGGCGGCGAGGGACAGGGGGCCGGTCTGGGCCTGGCGATCAGCAAGGGGCTGGTGGAGGCCCACGGGGGCCGCATCCGGGCCGATAGTCCTGGGCCGGGCCGGGGGACGCGGTTCACCTTCACGCTTCCGGTGGCCGACGAGGCCGGCGGCGCCGCGCCACGGCGGGCGCGGCTGCCTCGCGATGACCGTGAGCGCACGAGGATTCTGGTGGTGGACGACGACCCGCTGACCCTGCACTACGTCCGAGACGCGCTCACCAGGGCAGGCTACGCGTCGTCCGTGACGGGAGACCCACAGGAGGTGCGGCGCCTGATCAAGACAAAACAGCCCGGATTGGTGGTGCTCGACCTGGTGTTGCCGGGAATGGACGGCATCGAGTTGATGGAGTCGATCCCCGAGCTGGTGGACATTCCGGTGGTCTTCCTCTCGGCCTACGGACGGGAGGAGACGATCGCGAGGGCATTGGAGGCGGGCGCCGCGGACTACATCGTCAAGCCGTTCTCGCCGACGGAGCTGACGGCGAGAGTCGGTGCGGCGCTACGCAGGCGAAGCAGGCCGGATCCCTTCGTGGTAGGGGACCTGGCAATCGACTACGAGAAGCGCCGGGTGACCGTGGGTGGCCGGCAGGTGCGGCTGACGGTGACCGAGTACGAGTTGCTGCGCGTGCTGTCGGTCAACGCGGGCCGGGTAATGACCTACGAATCACTGCTGAGACAGATCTGGGAGGATCGGGAGGATACCGAACCGGTGCGCACGTTCGTGAAGAAGCTGCGCGGCAAGCTCGGCGACGCCCCGGCAAGCCCGGCGTACATCTTCAACGAGCGCGGGGTCGGCTACCGCATGGCGGCACCGGACGACCGGTAACAGGACCCTCCCCGGCGGACGGAGTGGAATGCGAGTACGCGCCGGCCTGGCAGTAGCCGGTCAGGACCTCCTCTGACCGGAGTCTCTGACCGGAGTCCCGGCAGCGCGTAGTCGATGTTGGCCGGAAGCGCTTCGATCCGTTCCCAGTCGCTTGTCCCCGGCGCGGCGCTGGCGGCTGCTATCGCTGGCAGGACGGCTCCTCAAGGCCCGAAGTAGCTGTCCACTCATTCCCCCGTCCTGATCCGCCACATCCGGTTCTGTGCACAACATAAGACACAAATCGCCGAGGGCCCTGCGTACGAAGCCAAAACAAACGACCGAAACACCCCAAGGCCATCAACAGTGACCGTTCAGAGGCAGAGTAGTGGTTTTTTGGTGTACTCCTTGGGAAATACCCGTCCGTAGGTTGACAGGGGTACACGTGATGTTACGTTGGCACAATCATCCGGCGCCGGCGAGGCGACGGATTCTTGCATGGAGGCTCCCATGTCGTTCATTAGACGCAGTACGATGCTCGCAGTAGTAGCCGCGCTGGCCTTCGGATTGAGTGCCTGCGAAGAGCCGGTGCAGAAGCCGGACAAGGCAGCGACGGTCCTGTCGCGCGATGTCGCCGCAGACGTCGCGAACCCGGATCTGGTGCATAACTTGTTGGAGCCCTTGCTCGAGCTGTTGTCCTCTCCTACCAGCCTAACCGGACCGTTGGGCTCGATGAGCAGGGCGACCGTTCTCGACGTCGATATCCCGTTGGTCGGCGTTAGGCCGGCCAGACCTGCTGCTGCAGCCAGATTGGCTGCTGCAACGGAGGACTGCATCACGCAGCGCCCGAGGGTGCCGGTAGACGGCGATGATGATGGGATCCCGCTGTCCCTGACCACCAACCTCATCAATTGCCATGACGCTTCGGGCAGCAGCCTCACAGGTACGGTCGTTATCAAGGACAAGGACGACACTGACCCGGACAGCGGGTTCAGTGTTGACATCGATGTACGAATCGAGGCCCCAGATGATGTGAGTGGCAGGATCGACTTCGATTTTGCGGTCGACGTCACCAAGCGATCCTCGTCGGGGACACTCGCGTACGACATCTCGTACGCAGGCAATTTCTCTGCCGAGATCCCGGAAGTAACGTTGAAGTTCAGCTACGACATGGACGTGAAGTATGAGGGTACGTCGTTCGCTGCCGGCGTGATGTCGCTCGACGGATCGTTCGGGTATTCGTGGGACATAGACTGTTCCAAGGCAGAAAGCGCTGACGAGTGCCGCAGCCGGGTGCAGTCGATAGGAAGCAAGGGCGCGATTCAACTGTTTATCAAGGCGTCGCGGCTGGAGTACACGGAGCGTTGTGCGACGGCGATCACGCGCGGGACCGTGGAAATGCGGGACAGAACGGGCAACGTAGCGACGATTCGGTATACCGGTTGCGGACGAGCCACGGTCACTTACAACGGAGAACCTTTGTAAAACAGGCTCCGCAGGCGCGGGGTAGGGCGAACGGGCAGGGGGTATTCCCTCGCGTCTTGCCCCGCCTACCTGGCCCCACGCCCGTATGGCTGAGGATCCCCCAAGGGGCGCGTGTAGTTGCGGCCTGCTGCCGGCGGGGCTTACGCTGGCCGTCCCATGCCTGTGCACCCGCCCAGGACCCTGGATGTCGAGACCATCGCCAGGGACGCGATATGAAGGAGGAGAATGGCGTTGCTGCCGTGGTCGCCGCGCGGTGGTAAACTGTGACTTCGGCGTTTCGGCGTGCTGATGGTGACGGCGGGGCGCGGCTACTGACCCCCGCGCATGTTAGCGATTTCGATATGCAACCCTCGTTCCACCGCCGGACCACATCGGTAGCCCTACGAAGCTGCAGGACACATAGCATCTATAAGCTATCGAAGCTTGGCCAATCCCTCCAACTCGGTGAGAACGTCCGGCATCGCGTTCGGTGTATCCTCCCTCACTATCGTCATTAGCAAACGGGTGATGATGCTGTCGGGGGCAGTCTGGTTCATTTCTTCGAATGTGGTGATCTCAGGCCATCTGAAACCACTCTGCAGTTGTTTTGCTATAGTGTCAGCGTACCGATTCGCGATGCATAGTCCGAACTTCTCTGTGGCGAGGTGACAGTACCCGAGGAAAATGAGAACGCCCAGAAATCTCGCGAGGCTCGAGAAGTATCCTTCGAAACTATCAACACAGAATGAGAAGGGACCGTCCATCGGCCCCCACCCCAATCGGAATAGCTGGGCAGGGCTAAAGTGGACGAATTTTGATGTGAGACTATAAACGTAGTCGTAAGTCGTGCAAAGGCCGACTCTATGCGAGAGTTGCCTGATCGTAGGTGGACGACGATCCCCCGTGCTACTCAAGCCAAGTCGCTTCCAAACGTCGAGAACGGCTGAGGAAGCTCGTTTAATTGCGGCCTTCTGTGCAGTCGATTCTTTGAAGCCACCGAGTGTTGGTTGCAGTCGGTTGTTTAGCGCGAAGAATCTTGTCTGAGTGTGGACGTTATCGAGCGTCGAGAGGTTGTTCAGTTTCTTCGCCAGGTCATCCGCGCTCTGATCGCCGACATACCTAAACACGGAGCAGTAGATAAGCTCTTCACACATCGCACGTGCGTTGGCTACGAGGAAGAAACTCGGCGTATCCGAGTTGACACTCTGGGAGGATCTGTTGTAATCAAGGCATTTGGCGATGGCGCTAGTGATCAAGACATCGGAGAAGCTAGCCTTTAAGTCGTTGAGTCCGGCAGATCGATTGAATATAGAGTTAGCTTCGAAAAACAGGTGGCGGAAGTCCAAATGGTTCGTATTGGCCAAGGAGTTACCTCATGCGCATGCGTCGGTCAAGAGTGAGCCAGAATGCCGGTCTGGAATCTGGTGCGTGGGATGGTTCGCCACTTCGGCCCTCCCTTGTACGGAGCGAACCATAGCACGTCGCCCGATCTACTGATCAATGACTTTCGATACTGTATACTAGCAACCGCTCGATGTAGGCCGTCTTGCCACGTAATAGCAGTCCCGCTCGCGCAGCTCGCGGAAACGTCTGCATCCCGATCGGCGGCCGGCGCCTGACCATGGCGTATCTTAACCCTTGCGCGCCGAGTCGGCACGGTCAGGCGGTGGCGCCGGCGCCGTTATGCAGCGGTCTGGCGGCGGCGTTCCTGGTCCAGGTCGAAGTAGGCTTGGCGGCGCAGCCAGAACCTGGCGTTGCTCCAGCCGATACGTTCCAGGGCTATCGCCATCGTGGGCGAGATGCCGATATGCCCGTTCAGGAGCCGTGACAGATTCTCACGCGGCGTCCCCAGTTGTCGCGCGCACTCGGTTACGGTCCATCCCATCGCCTCCATGCTGTCCCGAACACTCGCGCCGGGATGGGTCAAGGGCATCCCCCTGCTGGTCATCTCAGGTTCTCCCTCAGTGATAGTCGATCAGGTCCACATCCACCGCCTCGCCGGCGACGAAGCGGAACACGATACGCCAATTGCCGGACACGCGCACGCTCCAGAACCCGCGCTGGTCGCCCTTCAAAGCATGCAGGCGGTAGCCGGGGCGGTTCATGTCATGGGCGGACTCTGCCGCATCCAGGTCGGACAGGATGCGCTCGACCCGAGCTACCAGGTCGGCATTCAGCCGGCGCGCGTCGTGCAACTCGAACAACGCCCGGAGACCTTTGTGGGCGAAGTCCACCGCCGAGAAGTGTGACACGGCGTATCACGCTTCGCAAGAGCGGGTAGTTGCCGGTCCCTGGTACAATCGAACCAAGAGCGCGACGGAGGGAAAGAGCTATGGGCATCGACACGCTGAGCGTCGCCGCCAGTCCCTTGAGGCGACGACGATGGTGACCAGGGTGGTGCCGGTGCGCGCCCGCGCCGTGGTCGGCGACACGGTGATGGTGCATGGGCGCCCGGCAGTGGTGGTGGACCTGCTGCCACGTGAGCCCGGCCGGTCCCGCACCGCACGGGTCACGCACGATCCGCCCTGCCGTGCTTGCGAGCGCCGCCTGCAGTACGAGATGCCGCACCGCCGCTGGCGGTGCCCCGGTTGCCACACCATCTACGCGCCGGCGTCCTTGGCCGCGGCGTGCCGGGCGGCGGAGCGGAGCGCCCGCCAGCTCCAGCGCGGGATCCCGGGCGCGACCGCCATGCTGCGGAGCGCGGCGGCCGCGGGCGGCGCCGCGAGCCGCGATGCCCTGCTGGAGACGGCAACCGGCGTCGAGCGGCACGCCCTGCGCTGGGCGTTGCGCGACGCCGGCGAGGGGCCGCTGAGCGCGGAGCGCTGCCGCCAGGCGGCCGCCACCCTGTTCGCCGCCCGCTGAGCGCGACCCGCGCCGCGTTACCGGCGAGCAATCGAACGCGATGCGGTAAGATTCGGTGCCATGCCAGCCACGGTCTACGTCCCGGATCGCGGCGAGGTGGTGTTGATCAGGCCTCAGGGCAGCCAGGATGGGCACCAAGTCGGCGTCGAGTGTCGCCCGGTGCTGGCCCCTGGCCTCGCGCTTGTAATCGCGCCTGAACTGGCCGGTGCGTTCAATCTTGCGCATGCAGATCGTTCATCAGGGCATGCACGCTGTCGAACTGCGGAAGGCCACCCTTGCGGGCCTCCTTCATCGCCTCGATGGTGACGGCGTTTGGAATCAGCGGCGCGAACGGCAGGGCCTTTTCCTGCGCAACCCGGGTCAGCAGGAGCCGCACGGCATCGGACACGGTCAGGCCCATGGCGGCCAGCACGGCGGCCGCCTCTTCTTTCACGGCACCGTCGATGCGGGCCTGGACGAGCTGATTTGCAGCCATGGTCGATTCTCCCTTCCCGGTAGAATGAATGACATCGTCATGCAAAGTCAGGAAGGATGCAAAGCGACGGTAGGAGCTCTGAGGGGCGCGCCCGAGGCCGGATGCGCGGCATGAACCGGCGTTCTGCGGTCAAGTTGGCAGCAGGTAGGCACTACCGAAGCCGCGCACCAAGTGGCTCGCCAGCCAGCGGCCGCTGCCGTCGCGTGGCGCACCGCGCAGACGCAAGGGAGCGTTCAGTTGGCGAGCGTCGGGGTGGCGCAGGTTCATCTGTTCGATGATGACGCCGCGGCGTACGTGGTTGTGCAGGTAGCTGATGGTGCCGGAGCGGTCCACTGCTACCACCAGCCCCATATGGGTGAGGGAGTCGTCCCAGCGGCGGTTGCCGTTGCGGTCCCAGGTGTTGTCGAAGAATACGATGTCGCCAGGCGCGGGCCGGACGTCGGCGGCGGCCGGGAAGTAGAAGTGGTGATCGCGCATCATCTCGTACAGGCGGGAGACACCGTTGCCCTGGTAGCGATGGAACCGTGCGCCCAGGTTGATGCCGGCGGCGGCATACACGGCGAGCACGGCGCCGGTGCAATCGTCGCGGTACTCGGTGCCGCCGACGTAGAGCCGGTCTACCCCTATCAGGTCGTGGGCCGAACGCACCAGGCGGTGCTGGCGGTCGCTGAGCTGGCGGCCGGCGATCGCGGACGGTGCGTACCGCACCTCCCCGGTCGTGCAGCCGTTCAGCATCACCATCACGAGCGTTACGCCCGCTGCCAGTGCCGCCGCCCTCACGCTTACAGTATCGGCGCAACGCAGCCGGCGAGGAGGCTCAGCGGGCCGAAGCCGCCCATGTGGTGGCCGCCCACCCCACGGCCAGAACTGCCAGGCGACGGCGTCGGTCGAAGGAAGCCGGCCCGATGAGCGCAGGGCGAGCACGGCGTTCGCGCCGCCGGCACCACGCCGGCGAACGTATCCTGATGCACCGGCTGCTGCACCATGACCCCGCCGGCTGTTGGACCTGGCGCGTGCGGGGCGCGCAGGTTCCGGCCCGCCGAGAGCACCGACGTTGTGCCTGCCGATCGATCCCGCCGCCGAATCGCGCTACTGTCCCGACTGCCTGCTCGGCACTGTCCTGCTGTGGGACGCCGGCGGCGGCAACCACGTCGTGGAGTGCCGGGACTGTGGGAGTGTATTCATGCTTGTATTCCGTAGCCCGTGCTTCTGCTGACCCTCAGGGCGTCAGCATACACCGACGAGCTGGGCAGGCGAACGCCCGTTACTACCCTTCCGTCTGCCGGTACAGCGGAATTGGGCCACCCATACGGGCTGGCCCTTTTTCTACGAGGGCAGTCTGCTGTAGGCCCAGGGGGAATACCACCCGGGCCGCCCACCGTTCGCTCTCACATGAACTCGGAAGCTGTATGCGCGGGCATTCGGCGTTGGGTAGTTGTCCCAACTGAAGGATGTCCCGGTCACCACAAAACTGTTGCCGTAACCGACCCCCCACCCGTGCCAGTCGCCATCATCGTAGAACTCAACCTCCCCCTGATACTCTGTAGCGCCCTCGGCGGCATCCCAAGTAGCCGTAAGCTGAACTCCGCTACGGCTGAGTACCAGGTTCGTCGGAGCGGGGGAAGTCGGCGTCATGGCGCACAACGGCTTGCTGACTGTGCTCCCATGCTGGTTGATCGCCCGCACGGTGAAGCAATACCGCTTGCCGGGCTCGAAGGTTCCCTTGACCGTATGCTCGGTCCTTGGTGCACTTCCGGCGGGTAACCACCCCTTGCCGTCATACCGATACTGAAACGAGGTCGCGCCGCGCACGTAACTCCAATCCAGGATAGCTCGGGTGTCGCTGGCGCCATAGTGCTCGTACTGTACTCTCCAGAGGCTTACCTGTTCCGGAGCACTGGAATAGGGACCACTTGCTGTGGCAGCGCCAGTGCATCCCCCAAGGGTCAGACTGGCCGCCATCAGCACCGAAGCGATGATCCAAGGCAAGCGCCCGATCCTGTGCAGGGTGTAAGCCATGCGAAACCTCACGCGCACCCGGCCAATAGGTGCCGGGTCGTTTTGAGTTGAATCCACTGCGCTCGCGCACATTGGGTAGGGTTCCTGGCTATTCGCTCCGGGTCGGGTAGCTACTCCCTCTCCTGGTGGAGCTGTTGTATTCGACCAGCGACCCGGCATGGGCCGCGAGCCGTGGATTCAACTCGTTGAGCATCAAGCATACATTGATTAGCTAGGTGCCAGCTCACGACTACGAGCCGACCAAAGGACGAGATGAATGAGCCGGTCAGGGGGTGGAATCAGCCCGTGCCGTTCGAGGAGTCGGTTTCGCGCTTCATGCGGACGCCGATGGAAGTGCGAGAGGTGAGTCTCGAAGAACTGGCGGAAGAAGCAGGCCGGGCCTGTCATGGCGGCGAAGCCAACGCCCAAGGGTCAAGTCCGGGGAAAGAAGCACCGGCGGCGCCCCCGCGTGCGCGGCTGCCATTACGATGATTCGACCATGGCCGAGTGCAGTGACCAGGCCGTGTACGATTCGGCGTGGTGGTCATGCGCCCGGCGCCGGAGCTCCGCAAGTTGGCAGTGCAGATGGCAGCGAGGCGGTGGATCTCTCGTAACAACTTCCCGTGTCAGGTGTGTATCCGATAAGGACAGCGAGTAACTCGAAACAGAACCCTTGGGACCGTGGTCGCCCACCACGGCAACCCCAACCATTCCAGACATCATGTTCCCCCGAGGCACGAACGCATAGTCGCCAAGGTGCCACGGGTCGCCTGCCGGCGCTCTTCCATGGCTCTCCAGCCGCCCTATCAATTCCCGCCGCGCTGACCACGGGGCGGCCAACTCGCGGGCCGTCTGCACCGAACGGTGCTGAGGACGGCCCGTGCGCCCCGGGCCACGGGGTGTCCCACGGGCCACAGGCCACGGCGGCGGGCGGCGGACCACGGGCCACGGCGCCCTTTGGCCACGGGACGCCATGGGGGGGCTTGGGCCCCAGAGGGCGGGGTATTCCCCCCTCACGGGTCTCACGGGCCTCACGGGTCCAAGGGGCGGGGGTGGGGACAACCCCGCCCTCTACGGTCTCACGGGTCCAAGGGGCGGGGGACAACCCCGCTCCCCTACGGTCTCGGGGCACAGTGGAGAGCCCTTCTCCGTCCCACGATTTCGGTGCGCGCTCGAAAATCTGGAGGGGTCAGGGGGGCGGCGCCCCACCCCCCAAAAGTGGCGTTTCGCACATAGGATCGCACTAATGCCCCCTGATTGGAGTCGCAGGAGCGCGCTGAATGCCCGATTCGGGTACGAATAGTTATGCACCCCAGAATTTTGCTTGGAAGGTGAGTGGGGGGGCCGGTGCCCCCCTGGAGCGGTCCGGTGCCCCCTTGGAGCGGGCTGGTGCCCCGGAGGAGGCCGGTGATTCCCCCCTGGGGGACTTGGACCGACCGCTCACCGCGCAGAAGCCAGGAGGAAACTAAGCCGATCCTCGGATCGCCGGCCGGCGCCGGGCTGGCCTTGTAAGCGTGCAGGAAGGCGGTTATATGGGGAACCATGCACGCTACGCTGGTGTGGATCCTCTACCTGCTTTGGAAGCCCAGGATGTCGCCGGCGGACTTGGCGTTCTTCCTCACCCTGCTTTCACTCTCCGCACAGGGATCCGAGAGGGAGGCGTCCTGCCAGGCATCCGTAGCGTGGATCGCTCGCGAGTCGGGGTTCAGCCCGCGCATGGTGCAGCTCGCGAGGGCTGAGCTTGAGCGCTTGGGATGGATTCGAGTCGAGCGTTCTGCGCAGGGACCCAACCGGTACCACATTCTCTTTTTGCCGTCCGGTTGGCGAATGCCTCCGGGCACCTTGCATCCGGCACTGACGTGGCTCCGGGACCAGCTCCGGGTAGGCAGGTGGTCGAGGGGGACGTTGCTGGTGTACTTCTACCTGCTCGCGGTCACTGTGGCGATCCCGCCCCACATGCCACATTGTCAGCGGTCCGTGGAGCAGATAGCCAAAGATACCGGGCTCAGTCCGCGTGGCGTCCGGGGCGCGGTAGGAGACCTCCAGGGCAGGGGATTCGTCGAGGTGCGTGCGCGGAGCACCGTCGAGGGCATCTTTGGGCGCCAAATGCCAAACCTATACTTCATCCAGCAGTTTCCCCCGCTGTGTCTGGTGCCTACCGCGCCGGGCGGGGCCAGGCAGGAAGAGCTGCAGGAGGTTGCTGCCTGGTATGACGCTCGCCGCTCGGACTATCATCTGTCACGTTCAGCCGCGACGGCCCGGCAAACCGAGCAGGCACGGGGGAGATGACCTCGTGAGGTTCTACGCGCGTGCGCGGCGCGGTATCCCAATAGCTTCCCTCTGACTTTTGGTCAGGTATATAGGATTCCCCTGGCGCTGTGCGCATCCCTGCATCGTGGGCCGAGGTGCGGAAGGGAGGGAACCGACCCCCGCCGGGAGGCACGGAACCCAACCGCGCCGGGGCGCAGCCCCAAGCGGTAAACCGGGCAAGCGGGCGTCGCTGGCAGCGGAGCACGACAGCCCGGTACCTGCTCGGGCTTCGCCTTGCCCGCCGAGCCTCCGGGTACGGTGGCAGGGGGAACGGTCGCGTGCGATTGGAGCTGGTACAGACGGTCTAATCGGGGAGGGGTGCAGGGTCACCGTCGCTCTGGGAACCTGACCTGTTCGGTGGTGGGGTGAAGCTCCCCCCACAGGCGCTGGCGCGTACGCCAGTGCCGCTGGGGGCAGGCTGGAGGTATAGGGGGTGCACGATGGACTACCCTGTGGTGGAGGCGGCGCCGCTGGTGGCACTGAGCGTGTTGGCGGCAGACGGACGGGCCGGTAGCAACGCGACGGCAGCCAGTCGCGCTCCCTCCGTTCTCCCTCTACCGGCATGCCGAAGCTTCCGGGCAGAAAAAACCGCCGGTTCCCGGGAGGACAGCCGGCGGCCACGGAGGACTGCTTCAATGCACACTGAAGCAAGTCGCCCGACCAGTAGGCCATGAAGCGGGCCGGCGGCTCAACCTGGTTCGCCTGCAGGGTCGGGCTCGCCGCCGGTCGCCGCCGCCTGCTCGGCGTCGTTGGGCGCGGCGTCGACCCGCGCATCGGCAGCGGGGCCGCCCACCAGAAGCGGTTTTGAGTAGGGGAAGGGCAGGAGACTCGCGGCGTTCCGCTTGGCATCTTCGCCGCGCCGGTCATACCTGGTGGTGGTGGTGACGCTGGCATGGCCGGCGAGCTGCTGCACGCTGGAGATGTCGGCGCCCTTGCTGAGCAACTCGCCGACGAACGTCCTGCGCAGGTCGTGTGGAGTGAACCTGGGCACGCGGGCGAGGGAGGCGAGGAAGCGCAGGCGCATCAGGACCGCCTGGGCGGTCATGGAGCGCTGCTCGACGTGGCCGCCCTTCTTGACCGGGCACAGCAGCGTGCCCGGCCACGTGCCACGGTGCTCGATCCAGGCGTCGATGGCCTCCTGGCCGCCGTCGGGGAAGTAGGCGTAGCGCTCCTTGCGGCCCTTGCCGCGGCGGATGGTGAGCGCGCCGTCGACGTAGTCGGCCAGCTCGACGGAGACGGCCTCACTGCGTCGCATGCCGCAGCCGTACAGCAGGGTGAGCATGGCGGTGTCGCGCGCCCCGACCGGCGTGGCGGCGCAAGCATCGAACAGGCGGATGATCTCGCCGGGCTTGAGGTGGCGGCCGGCCGGCACCGTTTCCGACTTGACGTTGGGCACGCGGACCAGGCGCGCCATGGTCTCGGCGTCGATCAGCTCGAGGTGCCACGCTTCCCGGATGGTGCCGCGCACGGCGGCGAGCGTGTGATTGATGGTCGCCGGTTTTACCTCGGCGTCGATCATCTTGGCGCGCAGCGCCGCCACATGCTGGTAGCGCACTTGCTGCCAGCGCACCAGGAGCGCGTTCCCGGTAACGCCGCCGGTGAGGATCTCGGCAGCACGGTCGAGGGAGCGGCGCAGGCCGCGGCGCCCGGCCTCGGAGGCCTTGCCGGCGAGGTAGACGGCGGCCGGGTTGCAGTCCAGCGGGCCGGGAACGGAGACGATGGGCACCTGCGCGGGCGGCGCCGGCGGCTGGTTCGCGTCCTGCACCGTGGCCGGCGGCAGGCTTTCGGGCGGCCGGTGCGCGGTCACGAGGCACCCCGCGCGCGCTTGCGGTTGTGCGGCGGCGGGCGGCGTTGGATGAGGCCGAGGATCTCCAGGCCGCGCTGGTCGCGCACGGCGATGCAAGATAGGTCGAAGCACCAGAACGTGCAGCCCGCGAAGCGATCGCGGGCATACGCCAGGTAGCAGGCGTCGACGTGGATCTCCGGGTCATCCGCCTTGGAGGCGAATACCTCGACTGGAGTGATGATGCGGTCGAGCATGCTGGTGGCCTCGTAGAGGGCGAGGGGCTGACCGAGCCTGACGCCCTGCCGGCGGCGCGCGTCGACGAGCATGGGCGGTAGTTGCACCGGCACGTCTACCGCCAGCCCGGCGGCGCGGTAGGCTTGGCGCAGGTAGGCGGGCGCGGCACCGCGAAAGGTGGCGCTGCCGTCGCTCCACCAGGGCGCACCATCCTGGTCGCGGAAGGTATGCAGCATTCTGGCGCTACTGATGTCCAGCCGGCGGTGGAAGTTGGCTGGCGTGGTTCTGGTTCTCATGGTGAGATTCCTCCTGTAGGGTGCGCCTGTCGCAAGGCGCGGGATACGGCGGCGCGGGGGAGACGATCCCCCGCCCTGCGCAGCGGAAACGGGCCGCTGCGCGGGTGCACCCGGCGTGCTGCGCCGCAGGGCCGGCTACCAGCTCTCGCCCGGCGGGCGATGCGCTGGCGTTGGACCACGCGCCTCAGGCCGGTCAGCATGGGCGATCCTCCGGGGCGGGGCGTAACGGGTCGGTTTTCATCGGTTTCCTCCATGTGGCGGGCGGGCGACCGGCGCCCCGCCCGCGCATGCGCAGGAACGGCCACAGTGCCAGCCGCGCGACCGCCCAAACCACCGAAGCGGCAACCGGGAGGGCCACCGCTCCGATGAGCAGCTCGGACACCGCTACTTGATGTCCAAGGGCGGATTCCAAGCGGCCACGATCATGGCCGGCGTGTCGTCCACCAGGTCGACGGGCGGCTCGACGTGCACCGGCGCCGCCACAGGGGGCAGGCCGGAGCCGTACACGCCATACAGCGCGTCCAGGTCGGTCAGCGGCAGGTAGCCATCCTCCACGAACAGCGCACCGACGTGGGCCGCGCCGCTACCCGGTATGCCGGTCGGCACGCCGGGCGCGCGGTCGACCACCACCGGCACCGGCACCAGCGCGGGCGGGATCGGCGTGCGCTGCAGGCCGGCGTAGTCACTCAGCGAGCGCGCAACCAGGTCCTCGACCTCATCGGTCAGATCGGGATCTACCGAATCCCTGATGCCGCTGCCCCCGGCGCTCATCGCGGCGATGGCGGCCACCAGGGCCACGGCGCTCAACAGAACCGAAAATCGTGTCATCGGTTCCTCCTGTGCGGGCAGTTTGGGGGCACCATGCCCCGGCCCGCGATGGCTGCGCCCGGATTTGAACCGGCAACGGCGCCCAGGTGCGCGCGCAGCAGGCGCACTACGCGCTCTCCGGGTTCGCGGTTTCGGGGTGGGCGACGTGAAACCCCTTGGGCAGCCAGTCAGGGTGCGCACGCATGCGCTGCGCCGCGTCCGCCGCAAGCTGCCCCTTCTTCAACTGCTCCGCGCCCGTCGCCCACTCGTCGCCGAGGTAGGGCCGGCACTCGTCGATGATCTGGTCCTTGCGCAGCTTCTTCCAAAAGGTCTCTACGCTGAATGCGTGCTCATCGACGGCCAGCAGCCGCGGTGCCCAGGCCGCGGCCGTCTCCTGCGCGATCGCCGCGTGCAGGTCGAATGGCGCGTCCTCGCCGCCCGGCTTGTCGCACAGCAGCCGGCAGCACACTTCCGCGATCACCGCATCCTTCGCGTCCGCCGGCAGCTCGCGGAACGCCTCGAACATCTCCCCGATGCTCTGCGACTGGCCCAGGAACGCCGGCTGCCACTCCGGGTCGTCGATGTACCGCTTCAGCTCGTCACTCGCGCCGTCGACCGGCAGCCGGGGGTTGTGCTCCCGGCGCACGGCGATGGGCAGGTCCGGGTAGAAGCCGTGCGAGTGCCCGGTGAACAGCGCGAGCACCAGCGAGAAGCTGAGCGCGTCCTGCGCGACGGCCGGATTCTCGCGCAGCACGTCGCGCAGGACCGCGTTGCGCAGCCCCATGATGTTGTCCTTGAGCTTCTGGCTGTAGCTCTTCGGCTTGGGCGGCGGCTGCTCGCCGGCCGCGTCCGCCGCGCCCGCCGGGTCGCTGGTGGTGGCGGGAGCCTCGCCCGGCATCGGGTCGCCCTTCCTGACCAGCCCCTCCTTGAGCACGACCTCGCCGTCGTGCCCGAGGTACACCAGCACGCCACTGCCGGCCATCTGTTCCGGCGTGAACGTGCGCTCCTCCAGCGCTTCCGCCACTGCGTCGGCCCGCGCGCTCGCCTCGTCCCACTCGCGCTGTTCGTCCGGCTGCAGCTCGTCATAGTCCAGCCCTTCGGCCTCCCACTTGGTGCCGAGCGCCGCCGCCTTGTCCAAAACGGCCTGTTCCTCGACCGTGGGCGCACGCCGGTGCCGCTGCGGGTGGGTCTGGCGGTGGTGCTGGTGGATGTTCCAGTGCTCGCCGTCCCACAACTCTGCCCATTTCCAGCCGATTTCGCGCAGCCGCGCGACGATCCGCTCCAGCTTCGCGCGCGCCAGCCGCTCGGCCAGCTCCACGTCGGTCCAGTGGCTGTAGTCGGTGAACAGCGTGATCTCGGCGGCGCCGCCGGCGTCGTGGTAGTCGTCACCGACGAACTTCGCCAGGGCGCTATCCGAGCGCATCGCGTTCTCCTGCAACTTGGCCAGGATCGCGTGCTCCCGGTGATAGCCGTAGTCGTCCGCGACGGCCTTGAACACG
This sequence comes from Deltaproteobacteria bacterium, assembly GCA_026710965.1. Lineage (GTDB taxonomy): Bacteria > Desulfobacterota > Binatia > UBA9968 > JAJDTQ01 > JAJDTQ01. The sequence goes on from JAPOQB010000799.1 coordinate 18,703, forward strand.
CGCCGTTGCGCCTCCGGGTCCGCCGTGGTCGCGTACGCCTGCGCTGCCTCCTGGTTCATGTTGCCCGCGCGGTACTCCGCCAGGACTTCAGGCGCGAGATTGCCGAGCCGCAACCGCTTCTCGACCGTCACCTTGGCCAATCCGAAGCGGTTGGCGATGTCCTCGGTGCTCGCGCCCTCGTCCGCCAGTCGCTTGAATGCCGTCACCTGGTCGGCCGGGTGCATCGCCACCCGCACCACGTTCTCGGCGAGCGCGGCCTCCGTGGAGTCCACGTCGTCATGCAGGATGGTGCAGTGCACCGCCGCGTCGTCCGCGATCTCGCCGGCCGCGGCCAAGGCGCACAGCGCGCGGTAGCGCCGGTGTCCTGCGACCACGCACCATTCCTCGTCGTGCCGGCGCACCACCAGCGGCTCCAGCAGCCCGTGGGCGGCGATGGAGGCGCGCAACTCGCGGTCCGCGTCCTCCAGCGCCGGCGTGCTGCGCAGGTCGTCGCCGTTCGCATGCAGCCGGTTCAGGGCGACACTGCCGGCCTCGTTGTCTACCTTCATGGATTCCTCCCTCATGCCGTGGTCATTTCGAGCGGGCGCGCCGGATGCGCACCATGCCCAGGGATGCCGTGCGGTCGCGCTGCCGTGGCCGCGGCGGCGGTACCAGCAGCAGCGCCACCAGCACGGCGACCGCCAGCGCCAGGACGATGGCCGCGATCATCCGATGCCTCCCGCCCGCGCCGGCTGGCGGCGCCCGGGCAACCAGGCCGCGCCGCTCCAGGGGGCGGGCCGCGACCTACCTTTGGAGGAACGCGCGGCGACCGACAGCACGATCACCACCCGCGCCGCGCCGCAACTGGCGCCCCGCAGCACGCGCCGGCAGGCGCGCAGCGCGCCCCACTTCGTCCGCCAGGTGCGCCCGATGCAGTACCAGCGCCCACCGGCGTACCAGTCGATGCCGTAGCGCCGCCTCACTGGCCGGCCTCCGGCAACGTGCCCATCCAGCCGCCGGGGCTGGCCCACTTCAGGTCGGTGCCCGCCGGGATCGGCTGCACCGCCGACGCGGCCGGCTGCGGGCGCAGCACCGTGACCGGCACCGTTCCCGCGCGCCCGAGGTGGGCGCTGCGCACCAGGGCGCGTGCCGTCACCTTGGCCACGCAGATCACCGTCCGCCCGCACAACAGCGCCGCCGTCGTGCCCGCCACGTTCAGCTCCCGGCGTAGCGCGCGCCCGGTCTCGCAGGAGCGCATCACCAGACTCCCAGGGCCGCCGCCGGCAGCGGGATGCTGCACGAGGCCAACAGCACGAGCCACAGGACCATGACTGCGACCTTCTTCCTCATCCAGAACATGATTCCTCCGTCCCCGCTGCCCCTCGACGAGGGCTTGGCGGGGTAGACGGCGACCGGGGAGTCGAACCCCGCGCCCGTAGGGTCCAGACCCACGGGTGCGCCCGCTGCGCGCCGCCGTGCCATTCGGGCCCTAGCTGGCCACGGCCTCGCGCTCGCGATCCCCGGTTGGGCGGTCAGCCGCGCGCCGGGGCTGAAACTCCACGTGCTCAGCGACGATCACGACCTTCGAGCGGCTTTCGCCCTCGGCGTCTTCCCAACGCTCCTGCTTGATCCGCCCCACCACGCGCACCCTGCGCCCCTTGGTCAGGTGCTCGGCGCACACGGTCGCGAGCTTCCCCCAGGTGGTGGTTTCGATGAACGAGACTTCCTCGGTGCGCTCGCCATCGAGCTTGTAGGTGCGGACGGACGACACGATCAGCGTGCAGATCGGCGTGCCGGCTGGCGTGTAGCGCAGTTCGGGATCGCGCGACAGCGTTCCCTCCAAAAGCGTAGAATTGAGGTTGTTCACAAGATTCTCCTTGGCCCTTCGGGGCCGGTCGGGGCCGCGCCGGGAGTCTTTTGCCTTTCTTGTCAGGCGCGGCCTTGGTGTTGGGTTGGCGCGCAGCCCCTGGCTGCGCGAAGCGAAAGCACCACGGGCGCATGCGGGCCGTGGCGATGTGATCGGCATTCGTGTCTATCCTCCCAGTGCCGCTGGTTGCGGCGTTCGCGACCGGGCGGGATTCGGACCCGCCCTGTGTGGCCTTCCACGGTCGCCGGGGCATGTTTCGCTTCCCGCCCCTGGGGAAACCTCTCTGACCCTCTGGAGGGTCGTCATGTGCGCAGTCCGTTCTCGCGCGTCGCCACGCGGATGATCCCCGTGTCGCCTGGGCGGCTGCGCAGGCTCGCGACCGTGTGCAGCCGCCCGTCGCTGGCCAGCGCCTGCAGCACCGCCGGCACCGGGTTGCCGCGCAGCAGCGGGTGTGCCTGCGCATGGCGCGCCTTGAGGCTGCCGGTCTCCAGGTCGGTCGCGGAGTACACCAGTCGCCAAGCCACCACGCGCCCGTCAGCGGCGCGCCATAGGTGCTCGTCGGGCGGGTGGCAGACGGCGCAGCGGTCGCTCACTTCGCAGCGTTCCAGCCGTGCGCGCCGCGCTGCGTGGTTCGGCCCCGGCGCCAGCGGCGAATCTGCTTCGTTTTCGAGCGCCAGGCGGCGCACAGCGCGCCCGAGCGGTCCAGGTGGTACTTGGCCATCGGCAAGCGCCGGGCGCGTCTGAGCGTGGGAGCTCATATTCGCGCCTCCTGGTGTTCGCGGCCGCGGCGCAGCCGCTCCCACTCGTCGATGCGCGTCTCCGGCCACTCGGCGGTCAGGCGCGCGTGATGCCGCGCCAGTTCGTACACGCGGGCCGTGAACGCGCGGTTGTACGCGAGCGCTGCCTCGCCGGTGCCGGCGCCGGCCGCGCGCGCCTTGCGCGCAGCCTCGGCGCCGTAGTCGTTGGCGGTGAACCTCACGACGCGCCTCCCCGGATCGCGCGCTGCACGTCCTCGGTGCGCCGCCAGATCAGCGCCGCGCCCTCGCGCAGCTTGCGCGCCACGGTCTCGCCGCTCATCGCCTCGGTGTCGTTCCAGTTGGTCACGACCGATGCGTACATGGCCGGGTGTTTCGGAACGCGCCCCACCATCGCCTGCGCAGCCGCACACAG
>JAPOQB010000802.1 GCA_026710965.1 Deltaproteobacteria bacterium
CCTCCGGGAACCCGATACGGTCTAATCCCCATGAACACGGTGGATCGGAGCGAGTCGATGTTTCGCCGGCTGCTTCTCGTCATTCTCGCGATCGGTGTGCTGGGGACCGGCAGCGAGTTGTTGCTCCTTGGACACATCGAAGACTTCGAGCAGTGGATACCGCTGATCCTCCTCGCCGCCAGCCTCATCACCATCGGCGTTTGGGTCATCCGACGCAGGCGCTGGGGCCTCCGCGCCTTTCAGGTGACCATGGTGCTGTTCGTGCTCGCCGGGCCCGTGGGGATCTGGCACCACTACGAGAGCAACGTGGAGTTCGAGCTGGAGATGACCCCGACGATGTCGGGTTTCAAGCTCTTCACCGAGGCGATGACCGGAGCGATGCCCGCGCTCGCGCCGGGCGCCATGACCCAACTGGGGCTGCTGGGACTGCTCTACGCGTTTCGGCACCCCGCTCTCAGGCCGACGGCCGCAACCGGAGAAGGAGAACAACCGTGAACAACCGCCCGATGATCGTCGCCGTCTTGCTGCTGGCCGGCCTGGTCCTGTCCCTTGCCGCGGCCCCGCATGCGCGGGCTCAGGTGGGCAAGAACATGGGGTTGCTCAACCCCAACACCGCCGGCGCGGAAGAGTTCGCCGGTCTGCCCGGACTGAACCCTGATCTGGCCGGCCGCATTGTCGCCGGCAGGCCGTACCTGAACATGGAAGCGCTGGACAAGGCTCTGGCCTCGGCCTTGAGCGCGGACCAGCGCAAGGAGCTCTACGCCCGCCTGTTTCTCCCCATCAACCTGAACAACGCCAGCGTCGAGGCCATCCGTATGGTGCCCGGGGTCGGCCGGCGCATGAGTTGGGAGTTCCGGGAATACCGGCCGTACCGCGCGCTGGCGGAGTTTCAGCGCGAAATCGGCAAGTACGTCGATGACGCGGAGGTCGCCCGCCTCGAACAGTACGTGTTCGTACCCATCAAGCTGAACAGCGCGAGCGACGCGCACCTGCGCACGATCCCCGGACTTGGCGAGGAGGTCCTCAAGATGATCCGGGATTCGCGCCCGTTCACCGGCATGGAGGACTTCCGAGGCCGCATGAGCGCCCACGCCGGCAAGGGTGAAGTCGCCCGCCTGGCACGTTACCTGACCATCGAGTAGGGCGCGAGGACGTCCCCCGGCCCCACGGTGACGCCCGGTACTCTCACTCGAACCGCGGTGTTGGGTGATGCCGGGCCCGGACCACCACAAACACTCCCAACGCTGAAACGGGGACACTCCAATGAAACCAGTCGTCTGTATCGTGGCGGGTGTAACCGCCGGCGTGATGCTGTTCGCGGCCACGGGCATGGCGCAACGAGCGGGTCGTCCGCCGGCCCGCCATCATACCGCAAACGAGAGGGCCGCGGTCACGCTGATGCCGGCAAACGAAACCGCCGGCTCACCGCAGGCCTCCATCGACGTGTCCGGCACGACCCGGACGATCCGTTCCAACGGTATCCCGGCGCACCCGGTCGGAGCCTTTCCGAACCGCGGCAACCCCCATGCCATCGGCCCGCAAGACTACCTGCTCACCGTCACCACCGAACCGAAACGGACCAACAAGGCAACTGACGCGCGCCGCTGGCTTTGGGGCGTGGCCGTCAACGGCGTTCCGTTCGAGGCGGGTACCGCGGAATACTGGCACGGCGAGCGCCGTGGCGGCTGGAACTACGACGCCCTCGGCGGCGCGGTCCGGCTGGGGCTGGATGCCAACCATGCCCACGTTCAACGAACCGGCGCCTACCACTATCACGCGCTGCCCACGGGCCTGTTGCGGCGGTTAGGCTGGAGCGCCGATGCCCATTCGCCCCTCATCGGCTGGGCGGCGGACGGCTTCCCGATCTATGCCATCACCGGCGATCTGGGCAACGGCATACAGAGGGTCCGCGCTTCCTACCGGCTGAAATCCGCCGCGCGCCCGGGCGGGGATGGACCGGACGGCGCCCATGACGGGGCTTTCGTGCAGGACTGGCAATACGCCGCCGGCAGCGGCGACCTCGATGAGTGCAACGGCGCCGTGACCCGGTCCGCCGAATTCCCGGACGGCTCCTACGCCTATTTCATCACCGAGGACTACCCCTTCGTCGCCCGCTGCTGGAAAGGAACGCCCGACCCCAGCTTCCGGAAGCGCCGTCGCCGGTGACTTCTGCCGTCAGCAGTTGCACATGCAACCAAGCGCCTGTCCGAGTAGTCGAATCGGTAGGGGCGACCGGCCGGTCGCCCTCCGGGAGTCCACCGTAACGCGGACTCCTAACCGGGCAGCCAGGGTGCCGAGCCATCCGTGACGATAAGCAGCAGGCCCAGCGTCATGCTGGCCGCGCCCAGCAGCCGCACCTTCGGGTGGCCTTCACCGAGCAGGCGTATCCCCATCAACGAGCCGATCAGGATGCTGATCTCTCGCGCGGGCGCGATGTGACTCACGGGCGTGACCTGCAACGCCGTCAACACGAGGATGTAGGCCAGCGGATTCAGCAGCGCCACCCCGATGGCCTCGCGCCGATGTTCCAGCCAGACAGTCCACAACTCGCGCCGGCGGCGCAGGGCAAGAGGGGCCAACAGGACGGACCGCCCGCAGTTGGTACCCCAGTCGAGCAGCAAGGGCGCGATGGCCATTCCGCTCACCGCATTCTTGTCCCATAGCGTGTAGCTCGCGATCACCACTCCGGTGGCGAGGCCATAGATCACCGCCGCCGGAGTCGGCCCACCGCCGCGGGAACGGACACCGCCGCTCAGCACGAAGACCCCCAGGATAATGAACATCCCGCCGGCAAGAACGCCGGCCGTGGGACGTTCCCCAAGAATCAGCACGGCGCCGATGACAGCAAGGAAGGGCCCGGTGCCCCGGGCCAGCGGGTAGACCACGGACAGGTCGCCCACGCGATATCCACGCTGCAAGACGCCGTAGTAGAGCGTGTGCAACAGACTGCTCCCGACGATCACCCCCACCACCTCCGGCTCCAGCGGGGTCGGGCGATACCAACTCAGAGCCAGGACCGCGGGCAGGTAGAAGCCCACGGACAACACGGCGAACAGCCACTGAAAGACGGGCCCGCCTCCGACCCGCTTGAGCAGGAGGTTCCAGGTCGCGTGAATGACGGCGGCGGCCAGGAGGAGGCCAAGAGCGAAAAGAGTCACGGTCTCTACTCACCAGGGTCCTGTCCCACGTAGTTCTTTACCAAGATGCGCAGGATTTCTTGTTGTCGGCAAGGCGCGATGATTTGTAGGGGCGACCTGCGGTCGCCCCCCAGTGGCGGCACCACGCGAGGAACAGCAACGCAGCCGACGACAAGAAAGACCAGCAGGTTGGTAAAGGACTACGTGGGACAGGACCCTAGACCTGCCCCGGTCCTTCTGGCAAGAAGGTGAGGCCATGGGGGAGGAACAGGTCGCGGTCCGGATCGTCCGCCGCATCAACGAAGTGCCGCGGGCGGCGTGGGATTCGCTCCTGCGGGACGGCTCGCCGTTCATGCGCTGGGACTGGCTGGACTGCCTGGAGGAAACGGGCTGCGTCTGCGACAAGACCGGATGGGCGCCGCACCACCTCGTCGTCGAACGGGGCGAGCAGATCCTCGGCGCCTGCCCCATGTACCTCAAGTCCCACAGCATGGGGGAGTTCGTGTTCGACCACCAGTGGGCCGGCTACGCCATGCAGGCGGGCATCGAGTACTATCCCAAGATGCTCGTGGGCGTGCCCTTCACGCCGGTGGTAGGCTCCCGTTTCCTCACCGCTCCGGGCATCGACCGCGACGGCGTCATCGGCATCCTCGGCCGGGCGCTGGTGGAGATCTGCCGCAGCAATGAGCTCTCGTCGATCCACATCAACTTCTGCAGCCAGGACGAGATGGACGCGCTGGAGGATCTCGACTTCATCCCCAAGATCGGCCTCCAGTTCCACTGGCAGAACCGCGAGTACGAGACCTTCGACAACTATCTGGGCGCCTTCCGGAGTGAACGCCGCAACAAGATCAAGCGCGAGCGGCGGGAACTGGACAACCAGGGCATCCAGATCCGCGCGCTGCCCTACGACGAGATCACCCCGGATATTCAGCGCACCATGTTCGAGTTGTACAAGCACCACATCGACCGCCTCTACTACGGCCACCAGTACCTGAACGGCCGCTTCTTCGACGAGTTGCTGAAGCGGCCCTACCCGTTCCTCTGCCCTATCGTCGCCCAACGCGACGGCCGCATCATCGCCGGCACCTTCAACATCCGCGGCCCCGACGCCCTCTACGGCCGCTACTGGGGCTCCTTCGAGGACCACCGCTACCTGCACTTCAACGTCTGCTACTACGCCGCCATCGAGCACTGCATC
>JAPOQB010000137.1 GCA_026710965.1 Deltaproteobacteria bacterium
CAAGATTGACGTCTATCACCATTCCTCGAGTTAGCCGGCTCAATCGGGCCACTCCGTCAGCGCCGCCTCCGTCCATTCTTGTGTCTCGGCATCATCGACATAACTCTCCGCATACAGATCAGCCGATTCGCGCAGGCGTCGCTGGGCCAGTTCCTTGCGCAAGCGGTCAAGGGCATTCCGGACGACATCACTCTTGTCCTTGAATCCATGGCGCCTGTACTGTGCGAGGAAATCAATGTGCGATTCTTCGAGACTGAATTTGGCTTGAAGCATGACCACCCCCAGTATGGGCCCATATCTAAGCCCCATATTACGCCCCTATAACTAGGCCCTGATTTCCAACAAGTCAACGGCTGTAAGCCTGCCAAGTCCTGGAATACGAAGCGTGACAAGGAACCAATCCCGAACCGCGGAAGGCACGGGCACCTGGTCGCTCCAGAACCTGTACAACTGGACGCTCCGCAGCGCCGGGACGCGGCATGCGGTCTGGGCGCTGGCCGCGGTATGTTTTCTCCAGAGTCTGGTCCTGCCGGTGCCGCCGGACCTGCTTCTCATCCCGATGGTGCTGGCGCGGCGCGCCAAGGCGTTGCTGTTCGCCACCATCTCTACCCTGTCATCGACAGCCGGGGGGCTGACCGGGTATGCCATCGGCTACTTTCTCTACGAAGCGGTAGGCGAGCCCCTGCTCGGTCTGTGGGGTTATGGGGGGAAGCTCGAAGTGTTCGAGGCATACCGGCGCGAGTGGGGGGCCTGGATCGTGGTTGCCGGCGCCCTCAGCCCGCTTCCCTACAAGCTGGTTGCCGTCGCATATGGCGCTGCCCGGCTCGACGTCGGCGTCTTCATCCTGGCATCCCTGCTCTCCCGCGGCCTGCGCTTCTACGTCGAAGCCACGCTCCTCTGGTACTTCGGCGCCGCGGCGCGCGCGCTCATCGAGCGCCATCTGGGCGCGGCCACGGTCATCGGTTTGATCCTTGTGGCCGGTGTCTTCCTGTTTGTCCGCTTCCTCACTTAGCACCTACGAGGTGTTACCCAGGATTTGACCAAGATTTCTCAGTGCGTGCTCAACGGGAAGAACCGTGACGTCATCCATGTAAACAGGACTCGGTCCACCGTAGAAGACAAAACACTTGGCCGGAGGATAGTCCTTCTTGAATTCGCGGAGTGCCCTTGTGTCCTTGGGCTGGATCTGGGTCGAGCGCTTGATCTCGATGGCCAGTAAGCCACGCGGCCCGTACAAAACAAAATCGACTTCCAGGCCGCTCCGGGTACGCCAGAAAGAGATCTGGTAGCCATGGTCATGGTAGTCGTTTACCGCCCTCAGTTCCTGGAGCACGAGCGTCTCAAGGGCGGGACCGTCTATCTCCGCATCGGAGTCCAGCGGCCCCACGGGCCGGATCGCCCGAAACACACCAGCGTCGAAAAAATAGAACTTCTTTTGCGAGACAAGTTTCCGTTTGGCCTTGCGGGAGAACACCGGCAGGCGGACGGCGATGAGCAGGTCTTCGAGGATGGAGAAGTAGTTTTCCGCGACCGACCGCTCAATGTTCGCCTCTCGGGCGACGGCACTGGTATTGGTGGTAGCCCCTTGGGAAAAGCTCGCCACCTCTAGAAAATGCGCGAAGTGCCCGATGTTGCGCGTCAGGCCTTCCTGCATGACCTCTTCTCGCAGGTATGTCTGCACATAGTCCTTGAGATATTTGGCGGGATCGCTCTCGCTGAATCGGGCAGGCAGGTGGCCTAGCTGGACGGAGTCGCGCAGATTGAAGGCTTCCCGCTGTTCCACCGCCGTTACAGGGTGCATGCGATAGGTCAAGGCGCGGCCGGCCAGCAGATTGACCCCGCTTCGCCGAAGGGTCCTGGCACTGGACCCGGTCAGGACAAAGACCAGTCCGCGGGCTTCGATCAGGTCATGGACCTCGTTCAGCAGCGCGGGTATGCGCTGGACCTCGTCGATGACGGTCCAGCCGGTGTGGTCCGGGGGAATGAGTTGCCGCAGGTGCCCGGGATTCGCGGACAGACGATTGTAGTACTCCGACTGGAGCAAGTTGACGAAAAGTGCCTCAGGCAGCCGGTGCTTCAGCCATGTGGTCTTGCCGGTGCCCCTGGGGCCGAAGAGGAAAAAGCTCTTGCGCGATTCCAGAGGTTTCCTGATGAGTCGCTCGAACACAGTGATTCAGCTCCCGATGCCTTTGCATCACTATAGAGTAAAAATGACGCAAAATGCAGTCCAAAACTGAAAATATCCAGCCGAATTCAAGTTTACGACAGGTAAGGCCCTTCAGTGAAGTGGGAAAGGCGACAGTGCGTGGCGTGAGGGTCTTTGATGTGACGGTCACCACAAATCTAAATCATGTCAATTCGATGATCGCATCATCAAAAAGACACGAACCGCCGACCTACTCCCCTGCTACTGTCATGCGCGAGATCTTCACCGTGGGCGCGGCCACGGCGCTTTGCGGGCGGAGGTCGTTGCCGACCATCTCGACCTGGTTGAGCATGTCGTTCAGGTTGCCCGCGATGGTCAGCTCGGCCACGGGATAAGCCAGCTCGCCTTTCTCGATCCAGACCCCGGACGCGCCCCTCGAATAGTCGCCGGTCACGAGGTTGACGCCGAAACCCATCAGCTCGGTGACGTAGAAGCCGTCCTCCACCGAACCGACGATGTCCTCGGGGCTGTGCTCGCCGGGGATGAGGTAGAGGTTCATGGGCGAGACCCCGGAGGCTTGACCCACGCCCCGGGCGGCGTTGCCGGTGGACTTGCCGCCGAGCTTCCGCGCGCTGTAGGCGTCCAGCAGATAGCTCCTCAGTACGCCCGCCTCGACCACGTCCTTGCGCCGGACGCCGACGCCCTCTGAATCGAACGGCCGGGACCCCAGGGCCGAGGGGATCGTGCCGTCGTCGACGATGCGGACCAGGTCGGAAGCCACCCGTTGCCCGAGCCGGTCGCACAGGAACGACGCGCGCTGGTAGAGGGCGTAACCGGAAACGGCCTGGCCCACCTGCCGGACCAGGGTGCCGGCAATGGCCGCATCGAAGACCACCGGCACCTCGCGGGTGCGCACCTTGCGGGCGCCCAGCCGGCGGATCACGCGGCGCCCGGCCTCGCGTCCCACCGCTTCCGGAGCATCCAGCGCGTCGTGGCGCCGCGCCGCCGAGAACCAGTGGGCGCGCTCCATGGAACCGTTGGACGCGGCCACCGGGGCCACCGACAGATGGAAGGTCGAGGTGGAATACTCCCCGGCAAAGCCCTCCGAATTGGCATGGATGACCCGGTTGAACGAGTTGCCGAACTCCGCGCCCTCGGAGTTGGTGATCCGGGCATCGTATTCCAGCGCGTGCTCCTCCGCCACGCGGGCGGCGTCGATGCCGCGCTCGACCGGCAGGCCCCGGGCCTCCTCGTCCAACAGGTCCAGCTCGGGCACTTCCGCGGCCAGCTCCCCGGGTTCGGGCAGGCCGCCGAACTCGTCCTGGGCCGTGACCCGGGCCATGGCGCAGGTCTCGTCCAGCAACCGGTCCAGGGATGCCCTCGAGAGGTCGGAGGTGGAAGTGGCGGCCGAACTCCGGCCGAAGAACAGCCGCAGCCCGAGCCGGGTCTCGTGGGCCTGGCTGACGGTTTCCACCTTCCCGAGCCGCACCTTCACCCCGATGCCCTCGTGCTCCACCACGGTCACGTCTCCCTGGGAGGCGCCCTTCTCCTTCGCCCGTGCCAGCAGGCCGGCGGCCAGCTCTCTATCCGGCGTCAATCGCTCCATCGCCGCATCAACCCTGAAAAGAACCGGAGCCGCGCACGCTGGTGCCGCCCACGACGATCTGGTCCACCCGGATGGTGGGCAGGCCGACGCCCACGGGCACGCCCTGGCCGTCCTTGCCGCAGGTGCCGATGCCGTCGTCCAGCGCCAGATCGGCGCCGACGCGGCTGACACGCGTAAGCACGTCGGGCCCGTTGCCGATGAGCGTGGCATCCCGCACCGGATGGGTCACCCGGCCGCCTTCGATCCGGTAGGCCTCGTTGGCGGAGAAAACGAACTTGCCGCTGGTGATGTCCACCTGGCCGCCGCCGAAGGAGACCGCGTAGAGGCCGTCCTTGACCGAGCGGATGATGTCCCGCGGGTCTTCGTCTCCGGCCAGCATGAAGGTATTGGTCATCCGCGGCATGGGCACATGGGCGTAGCTCTCGCGACGGCCGTTGCCGGTGAGCTCCATGCCCAGGAGGGCCGCGTTCAGGCGGTCGTGCATGTAACCGCGCAGAATGCCGTTTTCGATCAGCACGGTGCGCTGGGTCGGGGTGCCCTCGTCGTCCACGTTGAGGGAGCCGCGCCGCCAGGGGATCGTGCCGTCGTCCACGACGGTGCAATGCTCGGTGGCCACCCGCTCGCCGATGCGGCCCGAGAAGGCCGAGGTCCGGCGCCGGTTGAAGTCGGCCTCCAGCCCGTGGCCGATGGCCTCGTGGAGCAGGATGCCGGGCCAGCCCGGTCCGAGCACCACGTCCATGGGTCCGGCGGGCGCCGCCACCGCCTCGAGGTTGACCAGAGCCCGGCGCACCGCCTCCCGGGCATGGGCCTCGCACTGCTCCGCGCCGGTGCACTCGTCCAGCGACACGCGCCCGCCCCAGCCGAAGTAGCCGGCCTGCCGCTTGCCGTCGTCTTCGACGATGCAGCGGACGTTGCAACGCACCAGGGGCTGCACGTCCCCCAGCACCCAGCCCTGCGACGAGGCGATGAGGACCACCTTGTTCTCCAGCGACAGCGAGGCGAAGACCCCCTTGACCCGGGGGTCGGCCTTCCTGGCGAACCGGTCGAGGTCCTGCAACAGAGCGATCTTGCGTTCCAGGGGGACATCCGAGAGCGCCCGCGGCACCGGATAGAGATCGTGCCGCGGGGCGGCCGGCACCGGAACACGCGCCGGCAGATCCGAACCCCGGTCGTGGGCGATGACGTTGGCCGTCCTCACCGCCGAATCCAGGTTCTTGATGGTGACGTCGTCGGTGAACGCGTATCCGGTCTTGTCTTCGGCCAGCACCCGCGCGCCGACACCGTTGGCGGTGGAAACCGAGGCATGCTTGACCAGACCCTCCTCGAGCTGGACCTGGTCGTGGGTCCGGTACTCGAAAAAGAGGTCGGCGTAGTCCGCCTGCCGGGCCATGGCCCGGCCCAGCACCTGATCCAGATCCCGTGCCGAGACGCCGAACTGCTCGTCAAAGAACGCCGCCGGCGAGAACGCGGGGCGGCCCGCAAGGCTCTTGTCCAAAACGCTCCCCTTTTCTTACGCCAGACTAACTTGTATGCTAAGGGGAGAGCCTTCGCGCGCTCGTTTCGCTCTCCCGCCGGTACAGAACAGTGTACCGGCAACGCCTGGAACATGAAAGGACGCGGCGCGCGCCGGCGACAACTTCGAGGAGTTGAATCGATGGACAAGAAGGTCGTTCACGTTGTCGGCACGGGTACCATAGGTGAGCCGCTCATCGGCATCCTGGCGACATTCAGGGAGGCCTTCGGCATCGATGAGGTGACGTTCAACAAGCAGACTCCGCGGCTCACCGACCGCTCCAAGGTCACCGCGCTTCAGGGCAAGGGTGCCCGGCTGAGCGCCCCCAGGGAGCGCCGGGACGAGTTCGCCAAGATGGGCATGGACCCGTCCTTCGACTCGGAAGCGGCCATCGAACGGGCCTCCGTGGTCATCGACTGCACCCCGGTGGGGAACCAGAACAAGGAGAAGTACTACCAGCAGTATGCCGGCAGGAACGGCAAGGGGTTCATCGCCCAGGGCAGCGAGTTCGGGTTCGGCAAGATGTACGCCCGCGGCATCAACGACGCCGCTCTCGAGCGGGAAGAAGACCGCTTCGTCCAGGTGGTGAGCTGCAACACCCACAACCTGGCGGTGCTCATCGACACCCTCGCCCTGGGGCCGGAAAAGGAGGACAACCTTGAGGCCGGAAGGTTCGTCTGCATGCGGCGGGCCAACGACATCAGCCAGGAGGGGGACTTCATTCCCGCGCCCGAGGTGGGACGGCACGACGACGACCGGTTCGGCACGCACCAGGGCCGGGACGCCTACTACCTGTTCCAGTCCCTGGGCTTCGATCTCGACATCTACTCGTCCGCTCTCAAGATCAACACCCAGTACATGCACACGATCCACTTCAACCTGATCCTCAAGCGCGCCATCGACATGGAGCAGCTCATGCAGCGGATCCGCTCCAACCGCCGCATCGCCGTGACCAGCAAGAAGTCGTCGGCGTCGGTGTTCTCCTTCGGCCGGGACCACGGACTGTTCGGGCGCATCCTGAACCACACCGCCATCGTCACCCAGAGCCTGGCGTTGCGGGGAGAACGCGAGGTGGTGGGCATGTGCTTCACCTCCCAGGACGGAAACTCGCTCCTGAGCAGTATCGCGGCCACGCTCTGGCTGATCAATCCGGACACCTACGAGGAGCGCCTGCAGCCCATCCGCCCCTACTTTTTCCGGGAGATCTGACTCAGCCGGAAGACCCCGACCGGGGACATTTCTACGGAACACGCGTGAAGCGGGCCGCGTCGCCCACCGCGATACCCTTTCGGCGCGCCACACCGGCCCGCACTTCCAGCACGTATTGACTGG
>JAPOQB010000787.1 GCA_026710965.1 Deltaproteobacteria bacterium
CTCCTACAAGATCGCCAAGCGCCTCTACGAAAAGGCCCCCGAAGCGGACGGCATCTTCATCCCCTGCCCCCGCTGGCCCACCATCGAGGACGTGGAGCTTCTGGAGCACGAGATCGGCAAGCCCGTGGTGACCAGTTGCCAAGCCTACATCTGGTATGCGCTGCACCTGATCCGCATCAAGGAGACGGTGAGCGGCTACGGCCGCCTGATGGGGAGCCTGGCCGCCTGACCGCGATGTCCGCCCGCTTGGGGCATGGCAGAACCAGGATCCGCAGCGGGCCGGCCCTCTCCCGGCGCGGCTTTCTCCTGGGCCTCGCGGCGTCAGGTTTGGCCGGTACGCTGGAGCCTGCCGCCCCTTGAGCCGCCACCGTCCGCGACAAGGCCATGGAACTCCTCGACCATCACCCGTCCGTGGACATCCACGCGCACCCGGGCCGTTTCCACCGGGACGGGACAAGTCTGGACACGCGCGTTCTGGAAATGAACCGGGGCGGTCTCAGCGCCGGCTTTTTCTGCGTCAGCACGGACCGGGCGATCATCCGGCGGGACCGGGAAGCCGGCAGGATCCGGGCCCGGCGCGCCTTCGAACCCGGGGAGTCGTACCGGGACACCTACGCCCGCTTTGCGGTGCTCGAGCCGTGGTTCGCCGAGGGGCATCTCCTGCGGGTGGTCGGTCCCGCGGACGTCGCGCGCGCCAAACGAATGAAACGGCCCGGCGCCATCCTCGCCGCCGAAGGCGCCGACTTCCTGGAAGGGCGCATCGACCGCGTCCAGGAGGCCCACGACCGGGGCATCCGCTCGATCCAGCTCGTCCACTACAACATCAACGCCGTCGCCGACATCCAGACCGAGGAGCCGCGGCACCATGGCCTCACCCCTTTCGGCGCCCAGGTCATCCGGGAGATGAACCGCCTGGGCATGATCGTGGACCTGGCCCACGCCACCGAGCAGGTGACCCGCGACGTCGTCGACATCACCACGAAGCCGATCATCCTCAGCCACACCGCGCTGCGCCGGACACCACGCAAGTACACGCGCTACATCTACGCCGACCACGCGCAACTCATCGCCTCGACCAACGGCGTCATCGGCGTCTGGCCGGCCGGCCGCGGCGGTCTGGAACGGTGGACCCGACGCTTCAGGAAGCTGGCCGACCTGGTCGGCCCCGAGCACCTCGCCATGGGCACCGACATGGATGGCCTGCACAATACGGCCTTTGACGACTACGGCGCGTTGCCGGACATCGCGGTCGCGCTGTTGGCGGCGGGTTTCTCCAAGAACGAGGCCGCCGGGATTCTGGGCGGGAATTTCATGCGGGTGTTTCAAGAAGTAGTTCAAGGGAGTGATGGCGTCCGCCGACGATGAAGCCTCGGGAGGGTTGAACCTGACCCGGTCGTCGCCATGCACTGTAAATGTCACGAAAACCTCCAGCCCGGAGCATGTCAGCCGGGCGTTTGAATCGGATGTGGGAGTCGTTGATGAGAAGCCGGATGATTGTCACGTCGACGTTGGCCTGCGTCCTCCTGCTGGGTACCAGCTGGCCCCGTCTGAACCACGCACAAGCACTTTCACCCTTGGAATCACCCGGGGTTCACGCGAGAATCTTTGACAGGCTGGAGCGAAAGATTGCGGCCTGCGACCCTGGGCCTGACGTACAGCGTTGTGTTCTCGATGTCGTATGGGAAACGGCGGATGTGACTGCGGACGGGAATGTGAGCGTCGCCGAGATCAACCGCCTATTCCGTATAGTCGCGGGCGGCACAGCATACCAAAATTACGTAACCTCGTATGGCGACGCCAAAACGAACCGACGAAGCATCCCCTCCTTGAAACCGCCAGAGAACGACGAACTGGACGCGGTTGTTGTGGCCGGCTCGATCGGTGCAATCGTGACAGCAGGGCTCCTCGCCGAGCTACGCTCAAAAGTGGTGTACGGAGGCGAGTTGAAGAAGGCGGCGCAACTCTGCTGAAATGGGGTTAGCAGACCTACGTTTCAGCGGGAAAGGAGAAGCGCCACCATGAGAGAGGATAGGAGAGAAAGGGGTAGGAG